>NZ_RZPL01000126.1:0-10266 GCF_004022805.1 Mesorhizobium sp. M7A.F.Ca.CA.002.04.1.1
GCGGTATACGGCGCCGGATCGAAACCTTCCGGCGAAGCTTCCGCGCAGTAGACCAGAGTTTTCGCATTGGCCATGCCGCCCAGGACGCTTGCAGCCAGCAACGCGGCTGCAAAAGTCAGCTTCTTATTCATTGAGCACTCCCTGATGTTCTTCCAAGCCCCTCTATCAGGCTCGCGAAGCGCGCATATAAGCACCGTTTTTCCGGCTTTGGAACACCCCGTTTGCTTACCCCGCGGGAAGCAGGAAAAAAATCCGCAACTTTGCCAAATTGCAGAAAAAATTAGCCGTTTCTTCCGTTCACGAGATTATTAACAGCCGAATTTTTTTATTGATCGCCAGGCTGACGATATAAATGTTCCCGGCGCTTCCGAGCGGCCGTGGGATGCGTCAGGACACCGCCTGGAGCGCTGGCGGCGGCAAAGACTTTCGACGGCAAATCTTTCGCCGCGTTGCCGCAAGGGCAAGACTTGCACGCTCACCAAGGGAGGCAATACATAGGGTGTAGCGGCCGCAGCGGAGGACGCCCTTGCCAATTCAGGGGCGAGTGCGGCACGGATGAACAAGACTTGTCCAGGGAGGAACGGTTGGCAAAAGCATCAAGGACGACGGCGCCGGTGAAAGCGGGAGCCAAGGCGCCGTCGAAAGCAGCCGGTACTGCCAAGCCGAAAGCACCCGTTGCCAAAGCCGCCAAGCCGAAGGCGGCCGCGGCACCTGTAAGGGCAAGCACAAAGCCGGCGGTGAAAGCCCCGGCCAAGGCTGCGGCCGGAAAGACGGCGCCGGGGCGTAAAGCGGGTGCGGCAAAGCCCGCTGCCAGGCCGGCCTCGAAGGCCGCGGCAGCGGTGAAGGCCCCACCGGCGGCAAAGCCGGCCGACGCCACCGCCAACCGATTGCCGAAAGCGCTGACGGCGCTGGCCGCCGGCTTGCCGGAAAAGCCGTGGCTCAAGAGCTATCCGAAAAACGTGCAGGCGGAGATCGGCGCCCTGCCCTACAGCTCGATCGGCGATTTCCTCGTCGCCGCCTGCAAGCAGTTTTCCGCGCAGCCGGCCTTCACCTGCATGGACAAGTCCATCAGCTACACCGATGTCGAGCGGCTGTCGGCGGCCTTCGGCGCCTACCTGCAATCGAAGGGCCTGCAGAAAGGCGCGCGCGTCGCGCTGATGATGCCCAACGTGCTGCAATATCCGGTGGCGATGATGGCGATCTTGCGAGCGGGTTATGTGGTGGTGAACATCAATCCGCTCTACACGCCGCGCGAGCTCGAACACCAGCTGAAGGATTCCGGGGCGCAAGCCATCGTCATCCTGGAGAACTTCGCCAACACCTTGCAGGCGGTGATCGCCAGGACCGCGGTCAAGCATGTGGTGGTCGCCGCGATGGGCGACATGCTTGGCGGGCTGAAGGGCACAATCGTCAATTTCGTCGTGCGCCGCGTGAAGAAGATGGTGCCGGCATGGTCGCTGCCCGGCCATGTCAAGTTCAATGCCGCCATGAAGGCCGGCGCCGGTATGGGCTTCAGGCCGGCCAAGGTGGCAGCCGACGATGTCGCCTTCCTGCAATATACGGGCGGCACCACGGGCGTCTCGAAGGGCGCCACGCTGCTGCACAGCAACGTGCTCGCCAACGTCGCGCAGAACGCGCAGTGGATGGAGGACGCCTACACGATCAAGCCGAAACCCGCGCATCCCAACTTCATCTGCGCGCTGCCGCTCTATCATATCTTCGCGCTGACGGTGAACGCGCTGATGGGCATGCAGCAGGGCGCCCGCAATGTGCTCATTCCCAATCCGCGCGACATCCCAGGCTTCGTCAAGGAATTGCAGAAATATCCGGTGCACATCTTTCCCGGCCTCAACACGCTGTTCAACGCGCTGCTCAACAATGAGGATTTCCGCAAGCTCGACTTCAAGCCGCTGGTGCTGACGCTGGGCGGCGGCATGGCGGTGCAGAAGGGCGTCGCCGAACGCTGGAAGGCGCTGACCGGATGTTCGGTCACCGAAGGCTACGGCCTCTCGGAAACCTCGCCGGTGGCCACCGCCAACAAGTTCACCGCCGGCGACTTCACCGGCACCATCGGCTTGCCGCTGCCCTCGACGGAGATCGCCATCCGCGACGAAGACGGCAACAATTTGCCGCTCGGCGAGGTCGGCGAAGTCTGCATCCGGGGGCCGCAAGTGATGGCGGGCTACTGGAACCGGCCGGATGAGACCGCCAAGGTGATGACCAAGGACGGCTACTTCAAATCCGGCGACATGGGCTTCATGGACGAGCGCGGCTACACCAAGATCGTCGACCGCAAGAAGGACATGATCCTGGTCTCGGGCTTCAACGTCTATCCCAACGAGCTCGAGGAAGTCGTGGCGATGCATCCGGGCGTGCTCGAAGTGGCGGCGATCGGCGTGCCGGACGAGCATTCGGGCGAGGTGCCGAAACTGTTCGTGGTCAGGAAGGATCCGGCGCTGACCGCCGAGGCACTGACCGCCTTTTGCCGCGAGAACCTGACCGGCTACAAGCGGCCCAGATACATCGAATTCCGCACCGAACTGCCGAAGACGCCGGTCGGCAAGATCCTGCGGCGAGCGCTGCGCGAATGATTGCAGCCGGCGGCGCGGATGCCGTAGATGCACCTTGCCGTCCTGACCCGGCAGAGTTCATCAGGACGAACATGCGCCTCGCCCCGGTGCCGTCGGTGCCTGAGATCCAGCTTTTTACACCGCACCCGGCCAGTGGCCTGAGACGGCTTACCGATACGCACCAAAGCGCTGACGACGATGACGACACGATCGAGGCGGACAACAATGGACCTGAGCCGCAGCCGCCTTACTGGGCTTACGTGTGGGCCGGCGGCGCGGTGCTTGCGCGCCATATACTGGATCATCCGCAAACGGTAGCCGGTCGCCGCGTGCTCGACCTTGGTGCCGGCTCCGGCCTTGTCGGCATCGCCGCAGCCAAGGCCGGTTCGCGCGAAGTGATCGCCGCCGAGATCGACCGTAACGGCGTTGCCGCGATCGGCCTCAATGCCGCGGCCAACGGCGTCGAGATCGCCATTGTCGACAAGGACATTACCACGGGTCCCCCGCCGGCGGTCGAGCTCGTGCTTGCCGGCGACGTGTTCTACGGCCCTGAGGTTGCTCTGCGGGTTATCCCGTTCCTCGACCGCTGCCTGGCGGCCGGCATCGAGGTGCTGGTCGGAGATCCCCGCCGCAACGACCTGCCGCTGTCCCGGCTGCGATTGCTCGCCGAATACAAGGTGCCGGATTTCGGCGACGCGAAGGGGGCTGCGACGAGGCTTAGCGGCGTCTTTTCGTTTGAGGAGGGAGCGCGCTGACGCCACAGAGCAAGCCTAAATTCTACTCATTGTGGACAAACATCGAGGGCAGAAAATAGATTCGACTAGCCGTTGGTCGGAGAAGTCGAGTGGCGTGGATTAAAGTTGTTCAACGTATCGGTTTCACAGTTTGCCCAAAATGCGAAAATCGGGGCTTCGATCTTCAGCCAGGCGAAGACATCGACAGCGCAAAGCGCCAAGATCAGGTGCGGCAAATGCGGGTACGTTTGTTCTGCTGATGAGTGGCCCATTGTGTCCGAAAACAAACCAGAAGCTCGATAGTTTCCATGGACTGCTCCCCCATCTCGGCCATTGGCAGAAAATCCCGAGGTGAATCGAGTTTGACCTAGCCTTTCCCGTCAGATCGTCTCCCTGACCCGCGCCGAGAGAAAATCCGGCAGGTCGGCGACCGAATCCAGAACCACATCGGCAATGCCGGCCAGCGATTCGCGGGTGCCGGTGCCGGAGAGCACGCCGACCGCCAGCCCGCAGCCGCCGGCACGTGCCATTTCGAGGTCGTGCCGGTTGTCGCCGACCATGGCGATTTCCGCCGGCTTGAGGCCGGTGAGATCGCTAAAGGCCTGGATGGTGTCGGGCGCCGGCTTCGGATTGGCCACCGCGTCGTAGCCATAGGCCGCGTCGAACAATTGAGCGACGCCGAGCGTGACCAGCGTCTTTTCCGCGCCGCTGGTCGAATCGTTGGTGGCGACGCCAAGCCGGTAGGATTTCCTGTGCAGTGCCGTCAGCGTATCGACGATGCCCGGCAGCGCCACGGCCATCGCCGAGCCTTGTACGGAGGTGATCTCGTTGAAGCGGGCAACCGCAAGCATCTGATCCTCGTTGGACAGGCGTGGGAACCACAATTCGACGACGTCGAGATTGGTGCCGGAGGCAAAGATGGAGTCCGGCTTGAAACGCTTGTTGGCGAAATCGAAGCCGGCAGCGGCCAGCAGCCTGTCGGCTTTCCAGCGATCGCCTTCCGACGCATCCATGGCCATGAAGTCGGCAACGCCGAGCCAGGTGGCGTTGAAGTCGACAAGCGTGCCGTCCTTGTCGAACAATATTCCCTTGATGTCTGCCAAGCTTTTCACTCCGAGCCACGCAAATGCTGGATGAATCCCACAAGGCCAGCGGTCGATGCATCCCGATTGGCGGCACTTTCCTTGCCCTCCACGACAGGCAACAGGCCGGTGGCCAGTTCCTTGCCGAGTTCGACGCCCCACTGATCGAAGGAGTTGATGTTGAACAGCGTGCCCTCGACGAAGACGCGGTGCTCGTAGAGCGCGATCAGCCGGCCGAAGGTGCGCGGGTCGAGCTTTCTGTAGAGGATGGTGACCGAGGGACGGTTACCCGAGAAGACGCGGTGCGGCGCGATCTTGTCGACCTCGGCCGGCTTCATGCCCTTGGCCAGCATCTGGGCGCGCGCCTCGTCCAGCGTGCGGCCCTTCATCAGCGCTTCCGACTGCGCCAGGCAGTTGGCGAGCAGCAGATCATGCTGGTGCTTGAGATCGGGCTCGTGGCCGACGGCCGCGGCAAGGAATTCGACCGGGATGAAATCGGTGCCCTGGTGCAGCAGCTGGAAGAAGGCATGCTGGCCGTTGGTGCCGGGCTCACCCCAGACCAGCGGTCCGGTCGGCGTCGTCACCGCCGTGCCTTCGAGGGTGACGCTCTTGCCGTTCGATTCCATGTCAAGCTGCTGCAAATAGGCCGGCAGCCTGGACAGGCGCTGGTCGTAAGGGATGACGGCGCGCGCCGGGTAACCGCAGATCACGCGATGCCACCAGCCGACCAGTCCCAGCAGCGCCGGCAGGTTCTCCTGCACCGGCGCGGTGCGGAAATGCTCGTCCATCTCATGCGCGCCATCAAGGAAGGCGCGAAAATTCCGCGGGCCGACAGCGATCATCACCGGCAGGCCGATGGCACCCCAGAGCGAATAGCGGCCACCGACCCAGTCCCAGAAGCCGAAGACGCGATCGGGCGCGATGCCGAACTTGGCCACCAGGTCGAGCGCGGTCGAGACGGCGGCGAAATGCTTGCCGACCGCTTCCTTGCCGAGCGCCTTCTCCACCCAGTCGCGCGCCGTCTGCGCATTGGTCATCGTCTCGACGGTGGTGAAGGTCTTGGAAGCGATGATGAAAAGCGTGGTCTCGGCGGAGAGGCCCTTCAGCGTGTCGTGGATATGGGCGCCGTCTATGTTGGAGACGTAATGCGCGCGCGGCCCGTCATGATAGGGCGCCAGTGCCAGCGTCGCCATGGCCGGGCCGAGATCGGAACCGCCGATGCCGATGTTGACGATGTCGGTGATCTTCTTGCCGGTGGCGCCGGCCGCCTTGCCCGAGCGCACGGCATCGGCAAAGGCGCCCATGGCGTCGAGCACGGCGATGACGTCCGCCTTGACGTCCTGGCCATCGACGGTGACGCCCTTGCCGGTCAGGTTGCGCAGCGCCGTGTGCAGCACGGCACGGTCCTCGGTGACGTTGATCTTCTTGCCCGCGAACATGGCGGCGCGGCGGCCTTCGAGATCGGCGGCCTGCGCGAGCTTTTCCAGCTGCTCCATGGTGGTCGCGTCGACCGCGCACTTCGACCAGTCGAGCAGCAGATCGCCGTCGGTGGCGGAGAATTCCACGAACCGCTTGGGATCGGCGGCGAAGGTCTGGCGCATGCTGGCGGGCGCCGCCGCGCGGTGGTCGCGCAAGGCGGCGAGCTGTTTTTGAAAGGACGATTGATCCACTGCCAAACTCCGAGACCTCGAGCCATCATTACGGACCGGATGTTTCCGGCGCGTGTCGTCGCGACAATCTATCGGGCCGAACTCCACCCGTATCAATGCGCAGCGATGACGCACACCCACACGCCGCCATGACGCACGATGTCATCGCCGGGATGAAGCGCCGCGTCACCCCACGATGCCGCAACGCGGCATCAAAAGGACGTGAAGGATCACTGGCATAAATCCCAACGATCAGAAAAATTGATTGGCGCAACCCCTTGTGCCACGGTTACGTTCGGCTGGTCCAGCCAAACGAAAAAGGCTGGCCATCGAGGAAATCTCCCATGCCACAGCGAAACGACACGGCGATATGGTCCGGCCTGTTCCGGATTTCGGCCGAATCCGGCCAAACCCTGCAGGCGCAGATCCGCCAGGCCATCGTAGCCGCCATTCTCGACCGCCAGATCGCCGCTTCGATGCCGCTCCCTTCCTGCCGCATCCTGGCCGAAAAACTCGGCGTCGCGCGCGGAACCGTGGTGCTGGCGTTCCAGCAGCTCGTCGACCAGGGTTTCCTGGTGGCGCGCGAGCGGCGTGGCCATTTCGTCAATCCCGATGTGCTGGCGACACCGGCCAAGCCGCACCAGAAGGCGCCCGACCAGGCCAATGAGATCGACTGGAAGGCACGCCGCAAGATCGCCGCAAGCGACATGCCGCCGCCGGCCAAGCACGAGAACTGGATCAAGTCGTCCTATCCTTTCGTCTACGGGCAGTTCGACCCGGCGCTGTTCCCGACCGCTGAATGGCGCGAGTGCAACCGCATGGCGCTTGCCGTGCTGGAAATCCGCAACTGGGCATCCGATATGGTCGACCGTGACGATCCGCTGCTGATCGAGCAGATCCAGGCGCGGCTCCTGCCCCGGCGCGGCATCTTCGCCAATCCCGACGAGATCATCGTCACGCTGGGCGCCCAGAACGCGCTCTACATGCTGGCGACGCTGCTGATGTCCAAGGGCTCCAAGGTGGCGATGGAGGACCCCGGTTACCCCGACGCGCGCTCGATCTTCCGCCTTGCGGGCGCAGAGATACAGCCGGTGCCGGTCGACCAGTCCGGCATCGTAACTGCTTCTATTCCCAATGATTCCGGCTTCGTCTTCGTCACGCCCAGCCATCATTGCCCGACCATGGTGCCGTTGTCGGCGGAACGGCGGCAGGATCTTCTGGCGCGCGCCAACCGCTACAACCAGATCATCATCGAGGACGGCTATGACAGCCAGCTTCTCGACGAGGCACCGCAGCAAGCGCTGAAGAGCCTCGATCGTTCCGGCCGCGTGGTCTATGTCGGCTCGATGTCCAAGACGCTGGCTCCCGGCCTGCGGCTCGGCTACATCGTGGCGTCTGCCGGACTGATCGCGGAGCTCCGGGCGCTGCGCCGCTTCATGCTGCGTCATCCGCCGGCCAACAATCAGCGCGCCGTCGCACTGTTCCTGTCGCTCGGCCACCACGAGGCGCTGGTGCGGCGGCTGTCGTCAGCCTTCGACGAGCGGCGCAAGCGGCTGGTCCATGCGATTTCCGCCTTCCTGCCGGAATGGCGCTCGACCGATTCGGCCGGCGGTACGTCGCTGTGGCTCGAAGGGCCGCGCGGCACCGATTCGCGCGGGCTTGCCGAGGCAGCGGCCTCGCGCAGCGTCATCATCGAGCCAGGCGACCGCTTCTTCGATCGCACTGAAAAGCCTTCGCGTTTCATGCGGCTGGGCATCTCGTCGATCGCGCTACAGCACATCGAGCCAGGCATCCGCGAACTGGCCACGGCCGCCGGACGCAGACCCGCGGCCGCCTGATCCATCATCGACCTCTCGTGACCGGAGCCGCTCGCAGCGGCTCCGGTATTTTAGTTCTGGCACATGGAACTGAGCCAGCTGGCCCATAGGATGGGCCAGTGCCGGCGGCATAGTCGGCGTCATCAGGGGAAGAAGCAGGCCGATGGTGGACCAACCGCCACGAGTTCCTGCCGACGAAGTTGGAGTGCTTCCATGCCAGTGGCTGTCGAACAGCAGGACACGCCGGCGAACCGTCGTCCACAACGCTCCGGTCTTCGCGAAACAGGACATGCCATGCGATCATCTCCCCTGGTGGAGGATGCCAGACCACAGCACAAGGCCATCGAGGGCGGCGGCTACGGGCCGCTTCGCGGGGATGACCGCGAGCGTATCCACGAAGGCGTGCTGACGCTTCTGGAGACAGTGGGTTTCGCCAACGCCATTCCTTCCTGCATAAAGGTGCTGACCAAGGTGGGGGCGATCCATGGCGACGATGGCCGGGTCCGCTTTCCGCGCGCGCTCGTGCTCGACACCATCAAGCGGGCGGCACGACATTTCACGCTTCATGGCCAGGACCCCAGGCACGACATGGTGGTCCAGGGCAAGCGCGTGCACTACGGCACGGCAGGCATCGCCGTGCACCTGGTGGATCTGGAGAAGCGTGAGTACCGCGAATCCAAGCTGCAGGATATTTATGATGCCGCCCGCATCGTCGACGGGCTGGACAACATTCATTTCTTCCAGCGGCCGATGGTGGCGCGCGACATCGCCGATCCGCTCGAGATGGATTTCAACACGCTTTATGCCTGTGTGATGGGAACATCGAAGCACGTCGGAACATCCTTCACGGTGCGTGAGAACGTGAAGCCTGCACTTGAAATGCTGTACGCCATCGCCGGAGGCGAGGAGAATTTCCGCGCCCGGCCATTCGTTTCCAACTCCAATTCATTCGTCGTGCCGCCGATGAGGTTCGCCGAGGATGCCTGCGGCGTGCTCGAGGCCTGCGTCGAAGGCGGCATCCCGATCCTGCTGCTGTCGACCGGCCAGTCGGGCACGACGGCACCCGCCGCGATGGCCGGCGCCGTCGTGCAGGCAGTGGCCGAAGTGCTGGCCGGCCTGGTCTATGTCAACGCGCTCAAGCCCGGCCATCCGGCGATCTTCGGCGCATGGCCGTTCATGTCCGACCTGCGCACCGGCGCCATGGCCGGCGGGTCGGCCGAGCAGTCGGTGGCAACGGCGGCCTGTGCCCAGATGGCGCAATTCTACGACCTGCCCGGTGGCTCCGCCGCCGGCATGACGGATTCGAAATTGCCCGATATTCAGTCCGGCTACGAAAAGGGCATCACCAATGTGATGGCCGGCCTCTCCGGCCTCAACCTCGTCTATGAGGCGGCCGGCATGCATGCCTCGCTGCTCGGCTTCTGCCTGGAGAGCCTGGTCATCGACAACGACATGCTCGGTCATTGCCTGGGCTGCGCGCGTGGCATCGACGTGACTGACGAGGCCCTGTCGATCGACAGCATCGCGGAGGTCTGCCTCAAGGGTCCAGGCCACTATCTCGACAACGAACAAACGCTCAAGCTGATGCAGACCGAGCACTTCTATCCTGCCCTCGGCGATCGTTCCTCGCCGAAGGAATGGAACGAAAAAGGCCGGCCTGATATATTGCTGCGTGCGATCACCGAGAAGAAGCGCATTCTTGCCGAACGATTTCCGCGCCATGTGCCAAAACAGGTCGACGACAGATTGCGTGCCCGTTTCGGCAACCTGATCCACCTGCCGCGCACGCATATGGGCGGCTGACCGGAGACAAGTCTCGTGCAGCCATACAGCCATACACGACCAACCATCGGGCAGAACGACAAATGAGTGTGCATCCTATCCAGCAAGCCCCCACCGACGGCGACGCGATCGATCGGCTGGTGGCATCTCATCGGCCAGGCCACGGCCTGGTGCGTGCCTTCTATCATGACCCGGCGATCTTCGAGCGCGACATGGAACGGGTCTTTCGCCGCCACTGGCATTGCCTGGCCCACGCCAGCGTTATCCCGAACCCCGGCGATTTCGAGCTGTTCAAACTGGGCGACGAGGCGGTCATCCTGACACGCGGCATGGATGGCACCGTGCATGCCATGCTCAACGTCTGTCGCCACCGCGGCGCCGAGGTCTGCACCAAGCAGAAGGGCAACGCGAAGATGTTCGTGTGCCCCTACCACGCCTGGGCCTATTCCAATGACGGATCGTTGCGCGCTGCCCGCCTGATGCCAAAGGATTTCGACCGCACGGCGCACGGGCTGAAGAAGCTTCATGTCCGCGTCGCATCCGGTCTGGTCTTCATTTCCTTCGCCGAGACGCCGCTCGATTTCGATCCGATCGAACAGTCGCTGCGAACGAGCTGCGGCCAGTATGGCTGG
>NZ_RZPL01001270.1:0-550 GCF_004022805.1 Mesorhizobium sp. M7A.F.Ca.CA.002.04.1.1
CCGCCATGCCCAGGCGGTCGCGGTTGAAATTGCCAAGCTGCTGGTAACGCTGCCGTCAGCGCAGGCCATCGGCCCCAATGCCGCGCACCGTCCACACGTGGGCTGACACCTGCGGGCCGGGTTCGGCAGCGAAAATTGGTATTTCCGTCCCAAGAGCGCCCCAAAAACGGAAAATCCTTCTTTGTATATATATTCTATAAACATAATAAATATCAGAGCCGGCGCGACCGGAGCGATCAACGACACGGCCTGAATGGGAGACAGTTCATGGCACATGCAGAAGCCGATCCGATCAAATTCGCCTACTGGGTGCCGAATGTTTCGGGCGGCCTGGTGATTTCCAACATCGAGCAGCGCACCAACCATTCTGCCGAGTACAATCGCAAGCTGGCGCAGATCGCCGAGAAGGCCGGCTTCGACTACGCGCTTAGCCAGATACGTTTCACGGCCGGCTACGGCGCCGACGAACAGCATGAATCGGTGGCGTTCAGCCATGATCTGCTGGCGGCGACCACGACGCTCAAGGTCATCGCAGCGATCCTGCCAGGAC
>NZ_RZPL01001271.1:0-549 GCF_004022805.1 Mesorhizobium sp. M7A.F.Ca.CA.002.04.1.1
AATCATAGCCGGGCCGTCCGGCATCGGGCCCGGTCTGGCCGTAGCCGGAGATCGAACAGTAGATCAGCCGCGGATTTGACGCGCTGAGCTCCTTGAAACCGACGCCGAGCCTATCGGCGGTACCTGAGCGGAAATTCTCGACGACGATGTCGGCCTTCGCCGCCAGCTCGCGCACGATCGCCAACCCCTGCGGGCTTTTCATGTCGAGCGCGATGCTCTGCTTGCCGCGATTGGCGCAGAGATAGTAGGTCGAGACACCCTTGTAGCTCGGCACCGACCACGCCCTGGTGTCGTCGCCGCCGTCGATGTTCTCGATCTTCCAGATCTCGGCGCCGAGATCGGCAAGGCTCATCGTTGCCCACGGCCCGGCCAGCACACGCGAGAGATCGAGAACCTTGATGCCTTCGAGCGGCAAGCGCGCGGGTTCTGCCGTACCGGCATTCGCGGAATGGTCCTCAGTCACGATCAAAATTCCTTCGGGTGAATTCGGCAGGCTACTCAGACAGCCCTGAAAGTGTTGACCGGCTCCGGGAAATGGCAGGCGACCCG
>NZ_RZPL01001272.1:0-549 GCF_004022805.1 Mesorhizobium sp. M7A.F.Ca.CA.002.04.1.1
GGCCTTGGCCATGCTGCGCGCCGGCCATTTCGTCCGCCTTTACGCGCGCGATCCGGAGACCGTCGCCGCGATCGACCGCGGCGAAAATCCACGCTACCTGCCGGGCATTACGCTCCAGCCCGGCATCGTGGCGACGAGCAACATCCAGGCCACGCTCGACGGTGCCGATTGCGTGCTGGCGGTGACGCCGGCGCAGTCGCTGCGGGCGACGCTGGCGGCCGCGAAGGACCATATGCCGGCCGGTATCCCGCTGGTTCTGTGTGCCAAGGGCATCGAAAGCGAGACTGGCGCGTTGCTATCGGCGATTGTCGAAGAAATCCTGCCGCTCAATCCGGTTGCCGTTTTGTCGGGCCCGAGCTTCGCCACCGACGTCGCCCGCGGCCTGCCGACGGCCGTTGTGGTCGCCGCCCGCGACGAGGCATTGGCCGCCGATCTCGCCGCCCGCTTTTCCGCCGAAAATCTGCGCTGCTATTCGAACGACGACCTGATCGGCGTCGAGATCGGCGGCGCCTTGAAGAACGTCTTTGCCATTGCCGCAGGTGCCGTCAC
>NZ_RZPL01001273.1:0-548 GCF_004022805.1 Mesorhizobium sp. M7A.F.Ca.CA.002.04.1.1
CCTTCTGATCACCGCCGAAGCGATGATCACCGACGTTCCGGCCAAGGATGCAGCACCTGCGGGTGGCGGCGGTGGCGGCATGGGCGGCTACTAAAACCCAGGATTTGTCCGATCTGTTGGAGATGTGAATGGCGGCCCCGATCGGGGCCGCTACGATTCTCAAGATGATCATCGCAAAGTTTACGCAGTCGCCCGGCTCAGTCCCGGGAGGCAATCATGATCTTGCGGCTTTCGAAGGGGACGCAATCCACGCTAGACTGTCCAGGCGGCCGTCTGGTTGCGGAGCTCGCCGGACTTTGGCAAGCGATCGGACGAACCGCCATCCCCGACACGGAGACACGTTCATGTTTGCGGCCAAGGCCATCGACACCTCAGACAAGCCCGCGTTCTACCGCGACCTCGCCACCCAATTGAAGGCGCTGCTCGAGGGTGAGCGCGATTCGATCGCCAACGCCGCCAACACCGCAGCACTCATCTTCCAGATGGTGCCGGACCTCAACTGGGCCGGTTTCTATTTCCTGCAGTCGGACGAGGAAATGGTGCTCGGG
>NZ_RZPL01001274.1:0-548 GCF_004022805.1 Mesorhizobium sp. M7A.F.Ca.CA.002.04.1.1
CATCGGATGGATGTGCCCTGTGCCGGTGTCGCGCGTGCCGCCGAAATAGGCGGTCGAGCCCAGCCGCTCCGCCGTCTCCCTGGCATCCATGAACGAGATATGCGGGTAGGAAAAACGGCTCGCCATGATCTCGGCATGCGCCTTGTAGTCATCGACATAGCGCGGCTTGTGCGCCACCGAGAGCTGGCCCGGCATATAGTCGATATCGATCTGGTTGGCGGCAGTGAATTCGAGGAGATGCGCCTTCGCCTCTTCGGCAAGATCAAACAGAGCCTTGGCGCGGAACAAGCCGTACTCGGCCTCCAGGTCTTCGGCCCAGGCGCGCTGGCCGGTGCCAAGTTGGCCACCATTGCGCCCGGAGGCGCCATCACCGAAGCGATACGCCTCGATCAAAACGACATTGGCGCCCGCCTTGGCCAGATGCGCTGCCGCCGACAGGCCGGTAAAGCCGCCGCCGATGACAACGACGTCGCATGTCCGGTCGCCATCCAGCGCCGGGTATTCAGGCCGCGGACCGGCCGTGTCCTCATACCAGGAACGGCCGGGGG
>NZ_RZPL01001275.1:0-547 GCF_004022805.1 Mesorhizobium sp. M7A.F.Ca.CA.002.04.1.1
CTGATGGAACAGATCAAGTATTTCGAGGATTACGAGATTGGCGCGTCGCGCCTAACAAGCGGCCGCACCATCACCGAGACCGACTTCATCGTCCATGCCGGCCACACCGGCGATTTCTTTCCGCACCACATGGACGCCGAGTACATGAAGACGACGCCATTCGGCCAGCGCATCGCGCATGGCACGCTGGTGTTCTCCGTCGGCATCGGGCTGACCGCGAGCGTCGTTAACCCTGTCGCCTTTTCCTACGGCTACGACCGGCTGCGCTTCATCAAGCCGGTGTTCATCGGCGACACAATCCGCACGCGCACCACCATCGCGGTCAAGGAAGACGATCCCAAGCGGCCGGGTTCAGGACGGGTGATCGAGCGGTGCGAGGTGATCAACCAGCGCGGCGACGTGGTGCTGGCGGCAGACCACATCTACATCGTCGAACGCAGGCCGGCGCAGGGCTGAGACTCGGGAAAGTCCTACGAGCCGGTAGCGCGCTTGGTAATGCGCTCCAGCCCGAGCAAGAGAACCAGCGTCGCCACGACCAGGATCATTG
>NZ_RZPL01001276.1:0-545 GCF_004022805.1 Mesorhizobium sp. M7A.F.Ca.CA.002.04.1.1
GTCGATGCCGGGGATCTTGGCCTTTTCGGCCTCCGGGCCGACGATGCGCAGCTTGAAGCGCTCCTTCAGCGCCAGATTGGCCTCAACGTGATCCATGTGATGATGTGTGGTCAGGATCATCGTCGGCGTCCAGCCGGTGCGCTTTATCGCGGCCAAGATTGGCGCTTCCTCGGGCGCATCGATGATCGCGGTCTGGCCGCTTTTGGGGTCATGCACCAGCACGCCGAAATTGTCGCTGCGGCACATGAACTGTTCGATTTCGACCGGCATCACATCTCTCCGTTATGGCCGCAGACATAGGGCGCTTGCGGGTCGATGTCATCCCGGATGTCGAATGACATTCCCGGAATGTCGGGTCGTCGCGGCCTTTTGTTGAAACCTGGCGACATCACGGCTACATCCCTGCCATGCATTCCGACATCGTCGATCTTCGCTCGTTCTATTCGACAACGCTCGGCCGGTTCGCCGAGCGTTCGATCACCATGGCGTTGTCGTCGATATGGGCGGCCGTTCCCAACGAGCGGCTGGTTGGTCTGGGCTACACC
>NZ_RZPL01001277.1:0-539 GCF_004022805.1 Mesorhizobium sp. M7A.F.Ca.CA.002.04.1.1
ACACGGCGCGCATCCTCGACGTGAAATATTATGTGCTGCTGCCGTCGATCTCCTGGGTTGGCTCGACGCTCGACAATTATCAGTGGGAATCGATCCTGCGTTCGGTCTCGGCGCATCGCTCCTATCGCTGGGTCTACGATGCTGATTACAAGCCGACCAACATTGCCGACTATCTGATCCTCAATGTCCGCATGCCGCGTTCGCTGATGTTCTGCTATCGCTTCCTGTCGGAGCATCTGAAATTCCTCGGCGACGATTACGGCGAGCGCCATGCCTGCCACGCAACGGCCGAGAAGACGCAGACAATGCTGAGAGCCGGGTCGATCAAGGATATCTTCGATACCGGGCTGCATGAATTCCTGGCCAATTTCATTCGCGACAACACCAAGCTGGGCGACGAAATCGCACAAGATTATCGGTTCAATTGAGCATGGTCCCGAAAGGTGGAGCCGGTTTTCTTAGACAAACGGAAACCGTTTGTCCGGAGATCGCGCTCACAAACGGAATAGAAGCATGCGGCTGAAGATTACCCACCGAAC
>NZ_RZPL01001278.1:0-539 GCF_004022805.1 Mesorhizobium sp. M7A.F.Ca.CA.002.04.1.1
CCTACAACGCCGTGTTCGGGCCGACGCTGAACGCCTTCGATCCGGCCCTGACCGCCGGAGGCTCGAGCGGCGGCGCGGCCGTTGCCCTGGCGCTCGACATGGTGCCCGTCGCCGATGGCAGCGACTTTGGCGGCTCGCTGCGCAACCCGGCCGCCTGGAACAATGTTTTTGGCTTCCGCCCGTCGCAAGGACTTGTTCCCGGCGGACCCGATTTCGAAGTCTTCCATGCGCAGATGGGCGTCGACGGGCCGATGGGCCGCAACGTCCGTGACATGGCACTGCTGCTCGATGTGCAGGCCGGTTACCACCCGCACGCGCCATTGTCCTACGAGAAACCCGGCTCGTTCCTCGAAGGGCTTGGAATACCCGCAACTGGTGGCCGCATCGCCTGGCTCGGTGATCTCGGCGGTCATCTGCCGGTTGAAACAGGCGTTCTCGGCCTGTGCGAGGCGGCACTTGGCCGCTTTGCGGAAGCGTCCTTCGCGACCGAGCCCCTGCTGCCGGATTTCGATTTCGAAGCGCTGTGGCAGGCCTTCGTG
>NZ_RZPL01001279.1:0-535 GCF_004022805.1 Mesorhizobium sp. M7A.F.Ca.CA.002.04.1.1
ATACGCGCTGTTTCCCTGGCTCACCGTACGCCAGAACGTCGAGTTCGGGCTGCGCATCAAGGGCGAGGAAGCTTCGCGCCGCCGGCAGATCGCCGAGCGTTTCATCGATCTCGTCGGCCTTGGCGACTTCGCCGACGCGCTGCCGAAGACGCTTTCGGGCGGCATGAAGCAGCGTTGCGCGATCGCCCGGGCCTATGCGGTCGATCCCTCGATCCTTTTGATGGACGAGCCCTTCGGGGCGCTCGACGCACTGACCCGCGTGCAGCTCCAGGACCAGTTGCTCGACACCTGGAGCCGGGAGCGGCGCACCGTGATGTTCATCACCCACGATGTCGACGAGGCGGTCTACCTCGCCAACCGCGTCATCGTCATGGCGGCGCGGCCCGGCAGGCTGCAGGAGATCATCGACGTCGGCCTGCCTTACCCAAGAACCGAGGAAATCCGGCTTTCGGCGGAGTTCATGAGCATCCGCAACCGCGTCTGGCAAGCCGTTTACCACCAGTAACAGTGACAGGAGGAGAGTATGGTGACACTG
>NZ_RZPL01000127.1:0-10263 GCF_004022805.1 Mesorhizobium sp. M7A.F.Ca.CA.002.04.1.1
GTTTCGGTGATCTCGAAGCCGATGCCCGAATGCGGCGCCCCGGTTTCTTCTATGACGCTGTCGACGAAGTCCCAAAGCTGCGGATCGCTCAGCGTCTGCGCCGACAGATTGAAGCCAAGCGTCAGCGCCCCCGAACGCAAGGCGGCACCATGCCGCGACAGCGCGGTGCGGATGATCCAGCGGTCGAGCCGCGACGCGATGCCGAACCGCTCGGCCACCGGAATGAACTCGCCGGGTGGCACCAGCCGGCCGTTGCGTGCGGCGAGCCTGGCCAAGACTTCGACATGACGGCTTTCCTGCCAGGGACGGCCCAGAAGATGGATTTCCTGGCCAAACAGCTTCAGCCTGCCGTCTTCCATGGCATCGACGGTATCGGCGACGATGCGCGCCGCGTTGAGGCCACCCGAACCCGATGCCGTATCGGTGGAGAAGACGGCAAATCGGTTTCGCCCGGCGGCCTTGGCCGCATAGCAGGCGTCGTCGGCACAGGCCAGCGCGTCGGCCACCGTCGTGTCGGCGTCATCGACGAAAGCGATACCGATCGAGGCCGCCAGCTTGCGCGACGTGGCCGTCGATCCAAGTTCGGCATCGCGAACCGCGGCAAGTACCGCGTCGGCCAGCCGCCCGGCCTGCGCCGCATCGCAATTGGGCATCAGCAGCGCGAACTCGTCACCGCCCAGGCGCGCGGCATGCGCCGTCGCGGGAAGGCAGCCCAGAATGCCTTGCGCAACGCTTTTCAGTGCCAGGTCGCCGGCCGCGTGGCCGGCAAAATCGTTGAGCGCCTTGAAGTAGTCGAGATCGACATAGAACACGGAAAGCGGCAGCAACTGCGCGGCCGCGATATGATCGGCCAGCAGCCGGTCGAACGCGGCGCGGTTCAAGAGACCGGTGAGCGCGTCATGGCGGGCCGCATAGGCAAGCTCCTGCTCGCGCTGCTTGTCTTCGGTGATATCGCGCACCGTGCCCAGGATCTGCCCCGCCAGCCGGCGGTCCCGGATTTGCGGGTCGGCGATGAAACGCAGCAGGGATTCTATGTGCCGGACCTCTCCGTCGCGCCGCACGATGCGGTATTGCACGGCGGTGACCTTGTCCGTTTCGAGCGGCACCAGATGCGCGCGCGACGCGGCCTCCTTGTCGTCCGGATGCAGATAGCCGAACCAGTGGTCGCGCTCGACTTCGGCGGTGTCGGAGACGAGCCCGAAAATCTCCCTGGTGCGTTGGTCCCAATAACTTTTGCCGCCCGCGAGGTCGTGGTGCCAGATGCCGGTGCCGCTGGCGGCGAGCGCCAGGCGAAACCGCACATTGACCTGCTCGAGTTCGGCCTCGGCGGCCTTCTGCTTGGAGATGTCGGTCTGCACACCCATCAGCCTGAGCGGCTTTCCCATCGCGTCGCGCTCGACGACGCCGCCGCGATCGAGCACCCATACCCAATGTCCCTGCTTGTGCTTCAGCCGCAATTCGGTCTCGATGGCGTCGGTCAGGCCGGCAATGTGGCGGTCGCCGCTGGCCAGCGCCCGCTCGCGGTCGTCGGGATGGGTCAGTTGCAGCCAAAGGTCGCTGGTGTTGGCCAATTCGCTCTCATCGTAGCCTAGCATCCGCGCCCAGGTCGCGGAATAAAAGCAGTCGCCGGTCACAAGATCCCAGTCCCAGACGCCAAGATGCGCGCGCTCCAGGGCTTTTGCCCAGAACGTTCCATTGCGACTTTTCTTACCCTGACGCGCCATCGTCTGCTTCGCCTGCTCCACCGCGGCGCAATCTGCGGCAAAACCAGAGAAGAAACAGTTACCGCGCGGGCGGAGTGTCGACGTCTGATTGGGAGCCCCTGTTCATCAAGGCCGTACCGAACTACTCCAGGCAGCCGTCAATTTCCCCAGGTCGACGACACGACATTGCCCGCCGTCACGCCGGACAGTCTTTCGCGCTTCTCGAGCCTCGGCTTTTCATAGGTCTTCTTCATTGCCATCGCCTTCTCCCGTGGCCATCCGATTTCCAGGGTCTAGCTGAGGCGGGGCAGCCATGCTTGGGCTCAGCGGAACGGGTTCCGGCCCAGGCGGCCCTGCCCGGCGCCGAACCCGCCTTTTCGATTGGCCGGCAGGAACCGGAGTTTTGTGTCTGGCGGATCGTCCTACTGCTGCCCAGGTCAGCGGCGCAAGCCGGTGACCCCTGGATCATCGGCGGCGCCGATGATCCCATGCACGACAACAACAAGGACCTTCCAATGACCAAGCAAGAAGACAACAAGGCCGTCGTCGTCAGATGGTTCACCCACTTCTGGGGTGAACGTTGCGATCTGTCGGTCGTCGACGAGATCGCGGCACCCGACATGCTGCTGAAATATTCGCTGCACGAGCCGCGCCGCGGCCGCGACGACATCAAGGCCTTCATGGCCGACTTCCGCGCCGCCTTCCCGGACCTCAACTTCTGGGCCACCGCCGACCTGATTGCCGAGGGCGACTATGTCGTCGGCCAGTGGGAGGGCGGCGGCACGCATACCGGCCCAGCCTTCGGCGACTTCCTCGTCGGTTCGCTGCCGGCCGCCACCGGCCGCACCATGCGCTTCACCGGCACCACGGTGCTGAAGGTGGTTGACGGCAGGATCGTCGAGGAAATCGGCCTCGATGACGGCGTCACCGCCCTCACCCAGCTCGGTCTGATCAAGACCGCCTGAGGCGATCAGGCAAAACGATCGTTCGGGCCAGGCGGCGTCAATGCCGCCTGGCCTCATTGCTTATTGGCTCGGCGCCATTGCGTGCTCGCATGACACTTTCGGATTCATGTCGGCGAACGTGCCTGTCGGGTTCCCTTTCCAGGCCCAGACATGCAGCTCGTAGAATTCACCCAGGCCATAGCGGTTGGGGGCGCTGTTGAAATTGAACAGCTGGCCGTCCAACGATGCCGGTCCTTTCGAAGTGATGTACTCGACCGCCACCAGCTTCAGCGTGCCATCGGCCATCGGCTCGTACATCACAGCTTCGGGACGGGCGATGTCGATCTTGTCGTCCTTCAGATACTGGCCGTTGACATAGTGGATGCCCATGGCGCCGCCGGTGATGCCGCTGGCACAAGGAATAGGCGCATAGCCCTCTGATACCGCTGCCTTGACGTCGACAAACCGGCTGTTGACAGCCCGCACCTTGTCGGCCAGCGGGCCGGAGGCAGCTTCAGCCGGCTCCTGATGCGCCTGCGCGAGGGTGGTGCAGATTGCCAGCATGGTCCCCGCCATAAGAAGTCCGCTGCGAAAGTTTGATATCATCTTCATTCCATTCTTCTTGAAAAAGCACAGCTGGCCGGCCGCCGAAAATACGGAGGCCCGGCAGGCAAGCGCTGTGGCTGTTGTTGCTTGGAGATCCCGAAATTGATGTAACGGCTACCGAAAAGGATCATCCCTTCGGCAGATACGGGATCGTTCCGGCCAGATCGGTGTTGTCGATCATCTGGAAACGGCTGTCGCTGCCGTCCTGACGGGCCGAGACGAAGGGCGCGTAGGCAGGATCGGTGGTGAAGGCGCGCGCCGCCGCTTCCGACGGGAACGCCATCAGCGCGATCAGCGTGGTATCGAGCGGCTTGCCTTCAAGCGTTTTCACATTGCCGCTGCGCGACAGATATCTGCCGCCATGCTTGTGGACGAGATCGTGCACCGAGGCGGCGTAAGCCGGCACCCACTGCGGGTCGTTTATCTTGATGTCTGCGATAACGTAGGCGGTCATGGTGGTCTCCTGGTTGCGGTGCACAGGCGTATCCCGTGCAACCGGCCAAAAGGCTCGCATGGCAGGACCCTCGCCAACCAGTCCGCGATCTGTACCGGGGCAGTACAGTTTCCGTACTGGCCGCTTCATTCATGAAGGCCTAATATTCGGTCAGGTTTGAGGGAGAGGCACCAATCATGAGCCAGCACGGATACAAACAATTCTGTCCGCTATCGATGGCCGCTGAGGTGCTGTGCACCCGCTGGACCATGGTGCTGATGCGTGAACTGGTGGCCGGCTCGACCCGCTTCAATGATCTTCGCCGCGGCGTCCCCAAAATGTCGCCGACCCTTCTGTCGCAACGGCTGAAGGAACTTGAGATCGCCGGGATCGTCGAGCGCAAGGAAGTGCCGGGCGAAAAAGGCATCTTCGAATATCGGCTGACGGAAGCCGGCCGGGATTTGCGTCCTGTCGTCGAGGCAATGGGCTTCTGGGGGCAGAAATGGGTCGAATCCCGGCTGTCGCTGAAGAACCTCGATCCGTCGTTGCTGATGTGGGACATGCGGCGCAATCTAAACCCCTCGCCGCTGCCTGAAGGGCGCACGGTGATACAATTCCTGTATCAGGATCTCCCGGCGTCCAAACGGTCGTGGTGGCTGATCGTCGAGAAGCACGGTGAGGTCGATCTGTGCTGGTACGATCCGGGCTTCGATGTCGATCTCTACGTCTCGACCGACCTGCACACGATGACGGCGATCTGGATGGGAGTGCTGACCGTCGAGAAGGCCGGCGCCAGGGTTGCCCTGACCGGCGACCAGGCCATCGGCAGGAAGATGCAGACCTGGCTCGGCCTCAGCCCGTTCGCGGTGGAGCCCAAACGCGCGGCTTAGGAGAATCGGTGCATGTTAGGCGCGCCTGCGGCCCCTGTCATTTGCAAGGTGATAGGGTTGCACGAGGACTTCGGCGGGAATTTTCCATTCCTTGTTCAGTTTGAAGACCATATCCAGGGTGAGTGCGCGCTTTTTGTTCAACACCTCGGTCGCCCGGGGTGATGATCCGATCACCTCGGCCAGCGCCTTCCGCGACAGGTTGAACAGTTCCATGTGCGAATGAATGGCTTCAACGGGATCCGGTGCTTCAATCGGGTAGTGCTTATCCTCATAAGCCTCGATCAGGGTTGCGAGAACGTCGAACCGGTCACCATCGAGAGAGCCGACCTCCGGCTCATTTTCGAAATATTTAGTGATTTCGGCGATCGCCCAATCGTAATCGGCTTCGGTCTTAATGGGTCGAATGTTTTCCATCACACCTTCTCCGGATCAATCTTGTCATACTCTTTGTGCGTGCCGACGAATTTGATCAGAACGCGGTGAAACTTGTAGGCGACGTGGACAATCAAACGATACTTGTTGCCGCTAATGTCGAAAATGATGCGATTGTCACCTACGAAATCAACTGTCGCTCCAAACGCATACTTGACGTCAGCCGGGGTCTTCCAATCAGCATTCCCGACAGCCACATACCAAGCCGTCAAAGGAGCTTCGGCCTGATTGTGTTTTGCCCAAAAATCCTTCAGCGCCTTCTTGGCAATTATCTGCATGACCTGATATAGCAAATTCCCAAATTGGGAACAAGAGGATTTTCCCAAATTGGGAAAGGCAAGTGAGGTTCTCCAGGCACTTGTCAGGAAACGGGTGGCGGGGCCGGCTTGTGGTGGCTTCAATGCGGTCATGTTCATCACCCTGGCCAAGAATCTGAAGTCCGCGCCGCTGCAAATCACCGACGATCCGCGCTGGGCGCGCATCGTCGCGCGCGACAAATCCGCTGACGGCGCATTCTGGTATTCGGTGGCGACGACGGGCGTCTATTGCCGGCCTTCCTGTCCGTCTCGGCGCGCCAATCCGAAAAATGTGCAGTTGCACGACACGCTGGACCAGGCCAGGGCGACCGGTTTTCGCCCGTGCCGGCGCTGCGATCCACATGGCCCGTCGCTCGAGGCCGGCAACGCGGCGATGGTCGCCGCTGCCTGCCGCAGGATCGAGCAGAGCGAGGAAGAACCCTCGCTCGCTGAATTGGCTGATGCCGCCGGCCGCAGCGCCGGTTATTTCCACCGCATCTTCAAGGCGGTCACCGGATTGACGCCGAAGGACTATGCCGCCGCACACCGCGCCGCCAGGGTCCGCCAGGGCCTGGAAGACGGCACCAGCGTGACGGCTGCGATCTACGATGCCGGTTTCAATTCGAGCGGGCGTTTCTATGAGAAATCCATTGGTATGCTCGGCATGACGCCGACGCGCTATCGCGCCGGCGGCTCCCATGAAGAGATCCGCTTCGCCGTTGGCGAGACCTCGCTCGGCACCATCCTGGTCGCGTCCAGCCAAAAGGGCGTCGCCTCGATCCTGCTCGGCGACGATCCCGACGCGCTGGTGCGCGACCTGCAGGACCGTTTCCCCAGGGCACGGCTGATCGGTGGCGACCGCGACTACGAGGCGCTGGTCGCCCGCGTCGTCGGTTTCGTCGAGGCTCCGGCGCTCGGCCTCGACCTGCCGCTCGACGTCCGCGGCACGGCGTTCCAGCAGCGCGTCTGGCAGGCCTTGCGCGCCATCCCCGCCGGCCAAACGGTTTCCTATGCCGAGATCGCGCATCGCATAGGCGCACCTAAGGCGGCCCGCGCCATCGCCGCCGCCTGCGCCGCCAACAATCTTGCCGTCGCCATTCCCTGCCACCGCGTCATCCGCAAGGACGGCGCACTTTCCGGCTACGCCTGGGGCGCGGAGCGCAAGCGCGCGCTGCTCGACCGCGAGGCAGCGTCCGACAATGCCAACCGGTCGGTACGGGCCTGACGAGGACCGGCAATGCGCGCGATGGCAAGGTCTCCCACCACCGATGCGAACATCCAGACCCAAGCTGCCGGCAGCCGCCGCGCCCCTGACGCGAAATCATGGGTGATGACCGCCATCGGCCAGATGGTCGATGATGGCAAAGCCGAATGGAGCCGCACCGCAACCGGCGAGGTTGAGTTGCGCCTGTCATCAGGCGAAGTGTTCGTGCTGGGCGAAATTTCCGTCACCCGTGTCGCATGACGTCCTCAGGCGAAGTGCCAATGATCCAAATCAGCGCTCTACGGCGCCGTAGAGCACCTGCCTTGGAGATTCGAATTTGAAAGCAAGCATCGGAGTGAGCGCCAATCAGCACGTGGCTAGGGTTCAGGCACAGACAAAGGAGTGAAGGCAATGAACCTCGTACAAACCAATATTCCGGCGACGGTCACCAAGCTCGCCGCCCTCGATATCATAACCTACGCCATCGGCGAATCCCCGATCGGTAAAATCCTGGCGGCACGCAGCGCTATCGGCGTCTGCGCCATCCTGATCGGCTCGGACGCCGACACACTGGAGCGGGATCTTGGCCATCGCTTCCCGGGCAAGCTACTGGTCGAAGACGGGGCCACCTTGCGCGACGATCTCGCGGCAATCGCGCGCTTCATCGAAATGCCTGGCGTCGGCCTCGACCTGCCGCTCGACCTGCGCCGCGGCACGCCATTCCAGCAGCGCGTGTGGGAGGCGCTCCGAGGCATCCCGTGCGGCGCCACCATCACCTACGCCGCGCTGGCCCAGCGCCTCGGCCAGCCGGACGGCGCCCGTGCCGTGGCGACGGCCTGTGCGGCCAACGCGATTGCGCTGGGCATTCCCTGCCACCGTGTTGTCCGCGCCGACGGCACGCTGTCGGGCTACCGCTGGGGCGTCGAGCGCAAGCGCGCTCTGATCGACAAGGAGGCTACGATATGAATGCCCATGCCAGGGTTGCCGCATCGGCGGTTGAAGCTGCTCGGACGCGTGTCGCGGGTTACGACTGGCCCGCCCTTGCCGCCGAACTCGACGGTTTCGGCTGCGCGGTGATCGAGAAATTGCTCTCGCCCGAAGAATGCCGGGAGATCGCCGGCCTCTATCCCAAAGAAGAGCATTTCCGCAGCCACATCCATATGGCCAGGCACGGCTTCGGCAAGGGTGAGTACCGCTATTTCCGCTATCCCTTGCCGGACCTGCTCGGCGGCCTGCGCAGCGCGCTCTATCCCAGGCTGGCCGAGGTCGCCAATCGGTGGAACGAGCGGATGGGGCAGGCTATGCGTTATCCCGCGACGCATGCCGCGTTTCTCGATCAGTGTCATGCCGCCGGCCAGACGCGGCCGACGCCGCTGCTGCTGCAATATGTGCCTGGCGACTTCAACTGCCTGCACCAGGATCTCTATGGCGACCTCGCCTTTCCGCTGCAGGTGGCGATCCTGCTCTCCGAGCCGGGCCAGGATTTCACCGGCGGTGAGTTCGCGCTGACCGAGCAGCGGCCGCGCATGCAGAGCCGGGTCGAGGTGGTGCCGCTGCGCCAGGGCGACGCCGTTGTCTTTGCCGTCCACAACCGGCCGGTGCAGGGCACCAAAGGCAATTACCGCGTCAACCTGCGTCATGGCGTCAGCCGGCTGCGCTCAGGCATGCGCCACACGGTCGGGATTATTTTTCACGATGCGAAGTGAGCAGGGAGAAGATGGAGGTCCCCCTCACCCCGCCGGTGCATAGCGACTGACCACCATGCCACAGTCATAGGTCTTCGAGCCGAGCAGCCGCAGGTTTCTAAAACCGCCCTGATCAAAAATCCGGCGGCCCGCACCCAGCACCGCCGGGTTGATGAAAAGCTGAAACTCGTCGACCAGCCCGGCCGCAATCAGCGCCGACGCGAAACCGGCGCCGCCGAACACGGCCATGTCGCCGCCCTCGCCCGCTTTCAGCGCATTGACTTCGCGCGGCAGGTCGCCGCTGGCCACGCTCGTGCGCTCCCAGGCCGGCTCCCCGGCCGATTGCTTGAGCTTATCACTGAGCACCACCTTGCGGGCGTCGACGATGCGTTGCGCAAAGGCGTAGAACGGATCGTGCGGAAACTTCTTGGCGGCATTGCCCCAATGGGTGAGATAGCCCTCCTGCGCCATCTTGCGGCTGAGCAGGATGGTATCGACGCCTGTGAAGACAGCGTTGAAGTCCTGCTTCAGCTCATCGTCCCAGGCGCTCTCGTCACCCCACTCCCAGAGCTGCCAGGAATGGTCCTCGGTGGCGCCGACAAAGCCGTCGACCGACATCTGCATCTGCAGGACCAGCTTTTTCACCGTCATTCTCCTCACGGCTATCGCAAAACAGTTTACATTTGGAACTGTTGACGCAAGGCCAAAACGATGTCAATAGTAAAGTGATTTAGAAATGGAACCATAGATGGCGACGCGCGAAAAATCCGACTGCCCGATCAACCTGTCGCTCGAACTCATCGGCGACCGCTGGACGCTGCTCATCATCCGCGACATGGTCTTCGCCGGGAAAAAGCACTTTCGCGAATTCCTGCAATCCGACGAAGGCATCTCCTCGCGCACGCTGGCCGAGCGACTGCAAACGCTTCAGGACGAAGGCATCCTCACCAGAAGCGACGACCCGACGCATGGCTTGAGAACGGTCTACCGGCTGACCGAAGCAGGCATCGACCTATTGCCGGTGCTGGCGACGCTCGGCGCCTGGGGCAGCAGGCACCGCAAGGCCGACGAGAGATTGGCCAGGATTGCCAACCAGTTGGCGGCAGGCGGCGAAGCAGCGCTGGAAAAGATGAAAGCGGCGCTGCGAACGGAGCATAGTGTCTAGGCGGTTGCGTTCAAGCCGAACCGGCATGGCTGTTGCCGCACCCAATCGCTCTTCGCTTGACAACCATCCATCTTTGTTCTTTATTTGTTCTATTCTATCAGCAACTGCGGATGTGCGGTCGATGGAAACGCCAGCCACCATCCTGCATGCCGATCTCGACGCTTTCTACGCCTCTGTCGAGCAGTTGCTCGATCCGCCGCTGCGCGGCAAGCCGATCGCGGTGGGCGGCGGCGTCGTGCTCGCCGCTTCCTATGAGGCGCGCGCCTTCGGCGTGCGTGGCGGCATGCCGGGGCGCAAGGCGCGCGAACTCTGCCCGCATTTGATCTTCGTCGGCGGCAATTTCAGCCATTACCAGCGGCTGGGCGATGCGGCGATCAAGGTGCTCGACGATTTTACGCCTGTGGTCGAGCGCATTTCCATCGACGAGGCGTTTGCCGACGTCGCCGGCTGCACGCATCTGTTCGGCTCGCCGCAGGAGATCGCGACAACCATCCGCCGCCGCGTACGGGCCGAACTCGGCCTGCCGATCTCGATCGGCGTGGCGCGCACCAAGCATCTGGCCAAGATCGCCTCGCAGGTCGCCAAACCCGACGGGCTGGTGGTCGTCGAACCCGGCACCGAACTCGCCTTCCTGCATGATCTGCCGGTTGGACTGATGTGGGGCGTCGGCCCGGCGACCAGGGCGCGGCTGGCCGAGATCGGCGTCGAGACCATCGGTCAACTGGCCAGGACGCATGGCGGCGCGCTGACGCGCCTGCTCGGTCCCGCCGCCGGCGAAAAGCTCGCCGCCCTGTCCTGGAACCGCGACCCGCGAAAGCTGGAGACGAAGCGCCGCGCGCATTCGGCCGGCGCCCAATCGGCGCTTGGCCAGAAGCCGGCTATGGCACGGGTCATCGTGCCGACAC
>NZ_RZPL01001280.1:0-533 GCF_004022805.1 Mesorhizobium sp. M7A.F.Ca.CA.002.04.1.1
TTGTTGAGGAATTTGGCGTCTTTCTCCGGCGGCGCCGGGCCGACCTCGATCTTCTTGCCGTCCGACAGCGTGAAGCTGGCGATGTCGAGCGCGTTGCCGAACGCGTGTTCCGACAGTTTTCGTGTGCCGTTGCGTGGCCGGCAGACAAAAGCCGATGCCTGGCCGATCGATTTCAGGTCCGCACCGAATTCGGCCTTTGCCGCCGGCTGGATGACATCGGCGGCAAAACGCGCCGTCGCCTCGGCCATCTTGCAGTTGAGCTCGGTGCCCGGGGCAATCGCGATCGACTTTCCAAGGGTCTTCAGCACGATGGGGTAGGGAATCGAACAGCCGATTTCGGGCTGGCTTTCCGCCTTGTACTCTTCGAATTCGACGCCGAGCGTCTTTAGCCGTTCGCGGCATGCGACTTCCTCGACCGGCATTTTTTCATCGGGCACGTCGGCCGAGCGCGGATCGGGCAGCATCTTCTTCTCGTCCGCGTCGGCCGGCTTTTGCGGTGGCTGCGGGGCGACGGTTGGCGGCTGGGCCTCGGG
>NZ_RZPL01001281.1:0-532 GCF_004022805.1 Mesorhizobium sp. M7A.F.Ca.CA.002.04.1.1
GGCGTCGAGCCAGGCGTCGTAAGCGGCGCGCTCGTCTGCAGGCAGCTCGCCATCGAGCGCCATGTGGATGTCCCGTTCGGAAAAGTCGCGGCGGATCATTTCTCGACGATCCTTATCGCGCGGCGACGCGCCGTATCGTCCAGCAAACCACGCAATTCCTCACGCCCGCGCGCAATGCGCGACATCAGCGTGCCAGCGGGGACGCCCAGAATGTTGGCGGCTTCGGCATAGGAAAAACCTTCGATGGCAACCATGACAAGAGCTGCGCGTCGATCGGGGCTGATCGCCTGCAACGCGTCGATGATCTCGCGCGAGGCGATACTCTCCACCTGCTCTGCCGGCTGGGCAACGGCCTCGCCCGCCTCCAGCGGCAACATCGCCGCCTCGCCGCGGCGGTTCACCTTGCGCATCTGGTCGATGAACAAATGATGCATGATCGTAAACAGCCACCTCCGGGGGCTTTCTCCTGTCTGCCAGTTGTCGAGCCGCACAAGCGCCCGCTCGAGGCAATCCTGGACAAGGTCGTCGGCAG
>NZ_RZPL01001282.1:0-531 GCF_004022805.1 Mesorhizobium sp. M7A.F.Ca.CA.002.04.1.1
GTCGTCAACGGACGCAATGCCGAGCTGGTGGCGAAAACCGCCGCTGAGTTGCGCGAGCGCTATGGCGTCACGGTGACGGAAGTCGTCGGCGACGTCTCGAAGCCGGAGGTGCAGAAGGCGCTGCTCGTGGCTTGCCCCGAGCCGGACATCCTGGTCAACAACAATGGCGGACCGCCGCTTCGCGACTTCCGCACGCTCGATCGCGAAAAGATCCTCGAAGGCGTTACCCAGAACATGGTGACTCCGATCGAGCTCGTGCAGGCCGTGCTGGACGGCATGGCGGCGCGCGGCTTCGGTCGCATCGTCAACATCACCTCGCTGTCGGTCTATGTGCCCATTCCCGGCCTCGACCTGTCGTCCGGCGCGCGTGCCGGCCTGACCTCGTTCCTTGCCGGCGTGGCCAGAACGGTTGTCGACCGCAACGTCACCATCAACAGCCTTCTGCCGGGCAAGCTCGACACCGACCGGCTGCGCGGCCCGCATGAGGCCGGCACAGTCGAAAGCCCTCAGGCCGCAGCCGCGCGCAAGACC
>NZ_RZPL01001283.1:0-526 GCF_004022805.1 Mesorhizobium sp. M7A.F.Ca.CA.002.04.1.1
GCGTTACGATTGTGGGCGGGGCCAGGACTTCGTGTACGTCGGAATTTGCTCAAGCAGGGGCTCCGAGTTCGCCGGGATCTCGTACAGCAGGGAAGTTGAGTGAACCCCTGTTGACTTGAGGGCGCGAACGCTGCTGTTTTGGGTCGCAAAGCCGCCCGACGGCTAGCGGTGCAAGAAGGGCGAAAAAAGCGGACTTTTGTCGAGATATCTAGGGCAAACTGAAGCAATCCGTGGGACCGCACACCGCCGACCAATGTCTGGATCTCTTAAGACGCTGGTGCGCGCGAACTCGGCAGATGCAAACTTGTGTCTCCAGATCGGTGTTCGGCTATCCGGCTAAGGTTGCGCCCAGTCGCTTGGAAATCGAAACAATCCAGGCTCGCAGCTCAGGACCAAAAGGCTTCTCAAGAATGGCCCGATCCCAAGCCAAAAAATAAGGTTCCGGCAGCCTGATCCGCTTGTCGAACGGGGCGACGAGCCTGCCCGACGCGATATCGTCGGCAGCCATCGACAGTTGCGCCAGCAC
>NZ_RZPL01001284.1:0-526 GCF_004022805.1 Mesorhizobium sp. M7A.F.Ca.CA.002.04.1.1
GGCTTCATCGGTGAATCGAGCTCGCTTCCCGTCAAAGTCGAGAATGGCGAGATCTGGCTCATCACCACGACGCGGTCGGCAAGCTCCAGCGCCTCTTCCTGGTCGTGGGTGACGAAGACGGTGGTGTGGCCGGTGGCGTCATGGATTTCGCGCAGCCAGCGGCGCAATTCCCGGCGCACCTGCGCGTCAAGCGCGCCGAACGGTTCGTCGAGCAGCAGCACCTTGGGTTCGATGGCCATGGCGCGCGCCAGCGCCACGCGCTGCCGCTGGCCGCCGGAAAGCTGCGCCGGATAGCGCTTTTCCAGCCCCGACAGCTGGACAAGGTCTAGAAGCTCGGAGGCGCGGCGGCGGATCTCCTGCGCCGGCGGGCGCGACGGCCCGTGCCGGACCTTCAGGCCGAAGCCGATATTGTCGGCCACCGTCATGTGCCGGAACAGCGCATAGTGCTGGAAGACAAAGCCGACATTGCGATCCTGGATCGACTTGTGCGAGGCGCCCTCGTCGCCGAAGAAGATGTTTCCGCGCG
>NZ_RZPL01001285.1:0-525 GCF_004022805.1 Mesorhizobium sp. M7A.F.Ca.CA.002.04.1.1
CCAGATCGGCGACCGAAGCGGGCCCATCGGCGGCAAATGTCGGCGCCGTGAAGGACGGGACAGCGACGGCGCTGACAAGAAGTGCCGCCGCGCCGGCGATGAATGTCCGCCGCGCCGCGCGCAAAATTGTATTGGATGTCATCGAGAAGCCTCCCGGTATTCTTGAAAAGAAAAGCGCTTCGACGAAAACGCCGCGTCACGCCATGTTGGCAAAAAATACGGCACGTTTGCGGCTATGACTATCGGCAGAGGATAAATCATCGCCGCCCTCATGCGCCTCGTACCAGCCAGACGATGCCGACGCCGATCGCGATCGCCGCCAGCCCGGCAATCCGCAGCGCGTTCTCGGGCAGCGACAGCACTTCGGTGGCAAGCTTCCTGGCCAGGCCGGGAAAGCCGCCATAGACCAGACCCTCTATGACGAGGACGAGGCCCATGGCGGCAAGAAAATCCTGCACCGGCCGCTACTGGCCGGTGCTGGGCTGTGCCGCCGGCGCGGCGGGTGGCGTCGCCGGAGCGGTTGGC
>NZ_RZPL01001286.1:0-525 GCF_004022805.1 Mesorhizobium sp. M7A.F.Ca.CA.002.04.1.1
GCCTATTTCTGGGCATTTGCCACTCAAAAATGCACCTCAACCAAAAACTTATAAGATTCGCAATTTGGGTATTGTCGAGCAAAACCAATGCGAATACGGTTGAGTTGGTTAGAAGTATTTTCTTCGTGACGAGAGGTGTCCGATATGTCCCTGGCGCAACCAGCTAACGATGTGCTCACCAACAAGAAGGCGGCACTCAAGGGCCTCTACGACGCCCTCTACGCAAAGAACATGTTTCCGTTCTGGGCGACGTCGGAAGGCGTCGACCATGACGAGATCAAGCAGTTGATGGCGACGTCGAAAGCCGTTCCCTTCGTGTGGTCCTATTCGGACATCGAGCCCCTGCTCCAGCGCGCCGCCGAACTGGTGACCATGGACGACAGCGAGCGCCGTTCGCTGATCCTCGTCAATCCCGGTCTTGCACCCAAGCGTGCATCGGTCAGCACCATGTACACCGCCTACCGCTTGAACGATCCCGACGAGATCATGCCGCCGCACAAGCACTCGCCGAGCGCCATCCGCTTC
>NZ_RZPL01001287.1:0-525 GCF_004022805.1 Mesorhizobium sp. M7A.F.Ca.CA.002.04.1.1
TCTACATCCTCAATGATTTCTTCGACCTCGCGCTCGACCGCAAACACCTCACCAAGCGCAACAGGCCGTTCGCCAGCGGCGCGCTGTCGATCCCGTTCGGACTTGGGGCGATCGCGGTGCTTCTGGCGATCGGCATCGGCACCGGGCTGTTCCTGTCGCCCGAATTCATGGCTGTGCTCGGCGGCTACATGGTCGTCACCACCGCCTATTCGCTGTCGTTCAAGCGCATGCTGCTGGTCGATGTGCTGACGCTCGCCGGCCTCTACACGATCCGCGTCCTGGCCGGTGCGGCGGCGACCGGCGTCGACGTCTCGTTCTGGCTGCTGGCCTTCTCCATCTTCTTCTTCCTGTCGCTGGCGCTGGTGAAGCGCTTCGTCGAACTGCGCACCACCGCCATTCCGCCCGGCGAGCGCATTGCCGGTCGCGGCTATCGCACCGAAGACCAGGAGATCGTCGCCCAGGCCGGCATGGCCTCGGCCTTCTCCTCGGCGCTGGTGCTGGCGCTCTACATGGACAGTGTCGCGG
>NZ_RZPL01001288.1:0-524 GCF_004022805.1 Mesorhizobium sp. M7A.F.Ca.CA.002.04.1.1
GGCTTTCGGCTGAACGGCAAGTTTTCGCTAGACCACCAGAAGCTGGGTGTCGACGAATTCCGCTTCGAGACCGGGCCTCTCGACAACCCCTACACCGCCGATGGCAAGGCTTCTGTCGATCTCGGGCTGAAACCGAGTTTCGCCATCGAGGCCAATGGCGCGCAGGTGCAGTTCGACGAGGCGGTGGGCGCCGAAGCCGGCGCCGGCCTGACGCTGGACCAGCGCATCGCGGCGTTCGAGCAAGCGCTGCTCGATATGCCGAAGCCGACCATCCCCGGCACGGTCGAGGTCAAGCTGCCGGCGGTGGTGGTCGGCGACACCACGGTGCGCGACGTGCATCTTTCCGCCGAGCCGGTCGATGGCGGCTGGTCGGTGAAATCGCTTGCCGCGACCTTGCCCGGCCGCACCACGCTGGAAGCGGATGGCATGCTGGTGCTCAATTTGGAGGGTCATTTCGGCTTCAACGGCTCGCTGCTGCTGGCCGTGGCCCAACCTTCCGGCTTTGCCGCCTGGCTGTCGAAGGA
>NZ_RZPL01001289.1:0-522 GCF_004022805.1 Mesorhizobium sp. M7A.F.Ca.CA.002.04.1.1
GAATGGAACCTTGCCGACCTCTATGCCGGCATGGACGCGCCGGAGCTGAAGCGCGACATCGCCAAGGCCGCCACCGATGCGACCAGTTTCGAGAGCCGCTGGAAGGGTACGCTGGCCGCCGAAGCCGAGCGCGGCGGCGCCGGCAGGCTGGGCGAGGCGCTTGTCGCCTACGAGGCGCTGGAGGAACTGATCGGCCGCATCGTCTCCTATGCGGGACTGGTTTATGCCGGAAACACCGCCGATCCCCAGCGCGCCAAGCTCTATGGCGACATCCAGGAGAAGATGACCGACGCCAGCGCGCACCTTCTGTTCTTCGCGCTCGAACTCAACCTGATCGACGATGCGTCGATCGAAGGCGCGCTCGCCGGCGATCCCGCCTTCGGCCACTATCGGCCATGGGTGCTCGATCTGCGCAAGGACAAGCCTTACCAGCTCGAGGACCGCGTCGAGCAGCTCTTCCACGAAAAGTCGATCCCCGGACGCGGCGCCTGGAACCGCCTGTTCGACGAGACGATGACCGAC
>NZ_RZPL01000128.1:0-10257 GCF_004022805.1 Mesorhizobium sp. M7A.F.Ca.CA.002.04.1.1
ATATGTCGAGACACGCAAGAAACGCCACGATGTGATCTCTACCGCCAAGGCCGGGACCGCAATTCGAGAGGTGATGCCAAGTTGCCCGCTTTCAGGAAAGGCCTTCGATGATCTGATAGCGGCCTGCGCCATCGAGCATGGCCTCGCTGTGCTCTTCGACAATCCGGGGACATCAGGCACTGAAGTCTGAGGCTGGCGCTTCCGATGCTACCGTCGCGATGAGCAGGAGTTCAGTCGGCATGTCCAGGTACTTTTTCGACCTTCGAGATGAGAGCGGAAGCTTGCAGGAGGATCCCGAGGGCCAGGAATTTTCTGATCTCGCGAGCGCTGAGGAAAACGCGATGGCGTCGGCGAAGGAAATCCTTGCCGAAGAGCTGCTGCATGGCAGGCCGCTGCGTACCGGATTGACCTTCGAGATTTTTGACGAGAACCGCAACCTGGTGCTGCGCTTTCCTTTTGCGCTCGCGGCCGAAAAGGCCGGGGCACCCCCTTAATCCCGAATTGCCTGGCCGATCACCTGCAGGGGCCATACAGGTCGCCTCATGCGGATCCTATCCTTCCGCCTTGAAGTTTCTGGCTTCCTTCTCGACCTTGGGGTTGTCCTTGCCATGCTTTTGCATGAGCTCCTTGGCTTGCTTGGGTGAGACGTCGGTGGTCTCTGCCAAGCGCAATGCCTTCTTGTCCTTGCTTTCGGTCTTCTGCTTCTTGGCCGTCATGGCTCTTGAACTCCCTTGAAGCCTTTTCCGATCGATCTTTGCCGGTGCGAACACCTGAGCATGTCCAGATGAACACTTTCGTTGCCTGGCCTGCTTCGATGACGAGACGTCAACGAGACGATGCCGGTCAGGTTCCGTGCATCGCCTGCTCATGTCCAAACTTGTCACGCCACGCGGCGGTACCGATGGCGGTCGCGGATGAACTCATTGAAGAAGCGGCCTTTTGAGGAAGCTTTGGTGAAAGCGGCATAAGTTGCCGGTGCAACATCCTCATATTCGTAGCGTCTGCCGCTCGGCACAAACCAGACCGACAGGATCCTGGTGGCGGGATCGTATTGCGCATTTCGGATCACGGTCGATGGCATGGTCGCACCCGACAGGTCTGCCCGAATAACCCGTTAGCGATCGTCAGGTTCCGCCGATATCCTGGCGTCACGCACCGCGACTACCGGTCGCGCGGGTTGCCGAACTTCGGGTCGCGCTTCCTTGAATATCGGTCGATGCGTGGCAGGCTGTCATCAAACTCGATCCACGGCAGCCTCAGGTCCCAATAGGCATGGGCTTGCGGCCGAAACCCTTCAGGGTTGTCAAAGAAGCCGATCGTCACATAGAACTCGTCCGGCAGGCCTTCGTCGCTATAGCCTATCGAGCTTCCACAGTCTGGGCAGAACGTGCGGGTGACGCCTGGCGTTTGGGAAAAGGCCTTCGGCGTCCCTCTAAGGAGCTGAAATTGCTTCGGCCGGTAACCAACCCAGATCGTCAGCGGACTTCCGATGGCCCGGCGGCAATCGTCGTCGTGATCGTAGCATATCCAGAAAGGCTCTCCGTCCAGGGCTGCGGCGATCCCTCCGCAGAAGCAGGCTCCGGTTTTCGCGCCGCATCGTCTGTCCACCCTGTTGCGCCTAAGAGAGAGCGGCCGAGTGGCCGCTCCCGTTCAAGGTGAAGTCCTTGAAATCATGCATCGTGATGCTCGGGCATGCTCTTGAGCTGATCCTTGGTCCAGTTCGTCACCGCGTGAACGTCGCCGTCTTCATCGCGCATGAATTCCAACTGGCTTGCGGGAACGGCCACCGGCTTGGCGCCAATGCCGAGAAAGCCGCCGACATCGATGACGACCTGACTGGCGGCTCCTGAGCCGTGCACATGCGAAACGCTGCCGACTTTGTTGTCGTCTGCGTCGTAAATCGTGGCGTCTTCGAGAATGTCTGGTGTCAGTTCGGTGCTTGTGAGGCGTACGTGGTTGGTGTGATCCATCTTTCGAGACTCCTGTTGGGTGGAATATTTGAACCTCTCAGCCGAGCAATCGTTCCGAACAATTCCGGGGGCGACGGACGGACGACGCAAGGACGCTAGAAGCCTCAACTCAGCCTCCGTCCGAATTGACTCGCAAAGCTCCGTACGGAAGCGTACAAAAGGAAATCGTCAGCAGCACAGTTGGGGCGCTGACGCTTGGGAGTGACCATCGCTCTTGCCCATCACGAGGCATGGTGTTGCACGGCGAAGGAGCCCGAGCACCCCGGTCTGCCATTGGGCGCGATGACCGCGCTGGCGCGGGATACAGGCGCCACTGAACAACAGATACGCGAAATCATATCGCTCCTCGGGTTCGATCGCGCCTCTATCCTGCGGGAGGCTCGTTTGCTGGCGAAAGATAGTCAGCCAACAAGGCCTTCGAGTCTTCAGCAGTAACTGTCGGTTTCATACCAACGCGCCCGCCCGTCTAGTGCTGCGCGAGACGAAGTCTATGGTTCGTTACCGTCCGCTCGTTCGACGGGCGCGGCCGGCTAAGAGATCCCAGTGCTCTTGCCCAAGGGAAAAGAGTCTCGTGGATTACCAGACACTGCAAGCCAAGAGCGAATTGCTTCGCCGGATGAGCGCGGACGATTTCGCGCGGCTACGTCCGCATCTGGCGAGTGTTTTTCTTGAGTTGCGCGCGCCGCTGGAGACCGCGGGGCAGAAGATCGAAGCCGTCTATTTTCTGGAAAGCGGGCTGGCCTCGGTAGTGGCGAGGACTTCGCCTGCGACCGAAGCCGAAGTCGGAATCATCGGGTTCGAAGGAATGACCGGTTCGGCCCTGGTCATGGGGGACGACCAGGCCAACTTTGATTGTTACGTCCAGTCGACATGCGAGGCTCTCCGGATAGAGGCTGCCCCCTTCGTCGAAGCCCTGGAGGACAGCCCTACATTGCGGTCGTTCCTGTTGCGCTATGTCCAATATTTCCATGTTCAGACAAGCTATACGGCATCGATCAACGCGCGGCAGAGCCTGGAAGTTCGACTGGCAAGATGGCTTTTGATGTGCAGCGACCGCACTGTCGGCGACAGGCTTATGATAACCCATGAATTTCTGTCCATCATGCTTGGTGTGAGGCGTCCGGGGGTTACCGTCGGCCTCCAGATGATCGAAAGTTACGGTTATATCCGAGCGCGCCGCGGAGAGATTACGATCCGCGATCGAGACGGTCTCATGACGTTGGCGCGAGATTCTTACGGTCCACCCGAAACCCAGTACCGCCGGCTGATCGGAGATTTGGGCTCGAAGCATCCCGCGAGGCAGGAGCGGCCTCTCGTTTGAGCGCGCCGGGCCAACAGAGGCTTCTCCGCCACAGAGCCGCCAGCGGACATTTCGAGTGGCCGGCGCGATGATGCCGGTGAGACACCGTTGCCTAAACCCGCGCCGGCCACTGCGGCATGTTTTGGGGATGCCGCGTTGCCAATCTAGTTGCCGACAAGCAACTGGCAACGAAAGCTCACGGTTTGGTAAGAACCGTACGTACATGCACGCAAACTCCCTCGGTCGCGTTCAAGGCATGCTCGCGAAATCCTGAGTTGAATACAGTCCCTCGATAAAATCCGGATTGGCAGGCCCTGTCCGTCGTTGTGGTGACGTCCGCAGGGTGGGTGCAGATTGGCTGGCCAGGTTCCGATATTGCCAGGCGGGCTGGCCTTCACCATCTTAGCTGGGATGGCGACACCCAAATCGAAAACACTCGACTCCGGCTCATCCGGGCTTCAGCACGATCTCTTTGGTGCTGCCGACGACCTACCGGAAGGTTTCTTCTATCAGCCCGAGTTGATCACGGCGCAAGAAGAAACGGAACTCGCCCGGCATCTGGAAGGCCTGCCGTTCGAGGCGTTCGATTTCCATGGCCATCTGGCAAACCGGCGCGTCGTCGGTTTTGGCCTGCGTTACGACTACGACAGACGCCAGGTCGTCGAGGCGCCGCCGATCCCTGACTTCCTGCTGTCCCTGCGCGACAAGATCGCAGCGTTGGCAGGCCGGCCCGCCAACGCCTTCGCGCAAGTGTTGATCAACGAATACCGGCCCGGCGCCTGCATCGGCTGGCATCGAGACAAGCCTCATTTCGAAGACGTTGCGGGTGTTTCGTTGCTGGCGCCTTGCAGCTTCCGGCTCCGGCGGAAGAATGGCACCAAATGGGACCGCCGGACCATCGTCGTCTAACCAAGGTCGGCGTATCTCATGACCGGACCATCGCGCATGGAATGGGAGCACAGCATTCCGGCGGTTGACCTGCACCGCTACTCGATCACCTTGAGGACATTGCGCGCCAACTCCGCATGAGCATCGCGCGCCGAGCCGTTCTGTCGCATTGCCAGCGCCATCACGAGTTCTTGAACGCAAAACGGTTCCGGGAACCTCCCAACCACAAGTTGGTTTGGAGGACAGGTACAGCTTCAAAGGTGGAGAATGTCCATGGCCCGTGCCCGATCCGTGTTGGTGGCAGCCAGGCGTCCGTTCCATAAAACGCCGATGGCGGTCGCAAACGCATGTTTCGTCGGCACATTGCTGACCGACGTTGCCTATTGGCGAAGCGCTGAAATGATGTGGGCAGATTTTTCCGCCTGGCTGCTCCTTGCCGGCCTGGTTGTAGGCGTGCTCGCGGTCCTTGCAGCACTTGTCGATTTGTCTACCGGCCGACTTGCCCGTCAAGCCGGGCCTGCATGGCCATATCTCCTTGGCAGCCTCGTCGTGCTCGTCATATCGCTCTTCAACGCACTGGTGCACAGCCGTGATGCCTGGACCTCGGTCGTGCCGACGGGGCTCATCCTGTCCGCCGTCGCCGTGATCGTTATCCTCTTGCTGGGACTGCTGGGATGGAGCTCCGGCCACACTCAAGTGGAGGTGGTCGAATGAATGTCTCCGCCAGACATATCCGGCGTATCGCGAGCCTCGGTCTGCTGTTCGGATCGATTTTGGCGCTGCCCGCATGCAGCGATAACGAACCGGATCCCACCGATCAGGTCGGAGCAAACCCGACGCTGCCTGAACCTATTCAGTATCTGGTGCCGCCCATGCATGTCGCGTCGGTCGTCGGTTGGAAACAAGACGAGAAGCCGACCGTCGCCAAGGGTTTGCAAATCCAGGCCTTTGCCAAGGGCTTGAGGCATCCGCGCTCGCTTTACACATTGCCGAATGGTGACGTTCTGGTGGTCGAATCCGTGGCGCCGCCCGGTGCCGCGATCAAGCGGCCGAAAGACCTGATCATGGGCTGGATCGAGTCGATGGCGACCTCGGGCGGCGGCACCGAAGGAAGCAACCGTATCACCCTGCTGCGGGATACGAACGGCGATGGTCTGCCCGATGTCCAGGAGGTCTTCCTCGATCATCTCAATTCGCCCTTTGGCGTGGCCCTGGTCGGCAACGATCTCTACGTCGCCAACACCGACGCCATCGTGCGTTATCCCTACACGTCGGGCGACACCAAGATCACCGCGCCGGGCGCCGTGCTGACGCCATTGCCCGGCGGACCTATCGATCACCACTGGACAAAGTCTCTCGTGGCCAGCCCCGACGGGTCTCGGCTGTATGTCGGCATCGGATCCAACAGCAACATCACCGAGAACGGCATCCAGGCGGAAAAGGACCGGGCCGCCATCTGGGAAGTCGACAGGGCCACTGGCCGCTATCGTATTTTCGCGAGCGGCCTGCGCAATCCCAACGGGCTGAGTTGGGAGCCGCAGAGCGGCGCGCTGTGGGCTGTGATCAACGAGCGCGACGAGCTCGGTCCTAACCTGGTTCCCGACTACATGACCTCGGTCAAGGACGGCGCGTTCTATGGTTGGCCGTACAGCTACTATGGTCAGCATGTCGACCCGCGCGTGATGCCGCAGCGGCCGGACCTCGTCGCCAAGGCGATCCCTCCCGACTATGCCTTGAGTTCCCACGTCGCACCTCTGGGCTTGACGTTCTACACTGGAACCAACCTGCCGGAGCTCTATCGCAACGGCGCCTTTGTTGGCGAGCATGGTAGCTGGAACCGCAAGAGCTTCAACGGCTACAAGGTCGTTTTCGTGCCGTTTAAAGACGGTCATCCAGATGGCAAGCCGCAGGACGTCGTCACCGGTTTCCTCGGCAAGGACAACAAGGCGCACGGGCGGCCCGTCGGCGTTGCCGTCGACAAATCCGGCGCGCTGCTGATCGCCGACGATGTCGGGAACACGGTCTGGCGCGTAACTTCCACGAGCCAGTAGGCACCTGCATAACGCTGATCGCTTCACTATCTCGGTGCGAATTCCACCAGCGCCTTGACGAATTCTGCCGGTGCCTCGATCGGCAGGAATTCGCCGCAGTTGGCGATCATGTGACCTTGCAGGTTCTTTGCGCCAGACATCCTCAGACCTTCGAGGTAATCGTCAATCGATCCAAAATCCGCGTCGCCGCGGATATAAAGGATCGGAACTTCGATGCGCGCCGGGGCATTGGCCTCGGCATCCTGCTTGAACGCGCGATACCAATCAAAGCCGGCCTTAAGTGCCTCCGGCCTCGCATAGGCCTGCGTCAACGTCTCCCGCATTTCATTGGTCAATGCTTCGGGACGGCCGGCGAGCAGATCGAAGAAAAAATCGAAGTAGGCGCGTTGATGGCCCGTCACCAGCAACTCCGGTAACTCAGGCACCGCATGAAACGCAAAGTGCCAGATGCCCGGGTTTGCGACTACCTTCGTCCATGGATGAAGGCCGGGGATAACCGTATTCATCGGCACCGCGCCGACGATGCGACCGCCATGATGGCGAGCAGCAGCGAAGGCAATCATGCCGCCCACATCGAAGCCTGCAACGACGATGGATTTGGCCCCAAGCGCCTCGGCGGCTGAAATCACAATATCGGCAAGAACCTTCTTTTCCGCCGACGGCGGAGTGCCACGCGATTCACCGATCTCCGGAAGATCGAAAGCCAGCGTAAAGTATCGCGTGCCGAGTTCATCGAGCACACCATCATAGATTTTCCGGGAATGGGGCCAGCCGTGCAGAAGGATCAAGGCCGGTCGGCGCGGATCGCCGGCCGTGGATACCGCCAGCTGCATATCGCCTGCTTCGAGGGTCTGGACGAGCATCGTCTATCCATTTTCGGGAACTCAGAAGAAAACGAAGAGCGAACGAATAGGTTGCCCCACCAGTTCAATCTGCGTCGCTCGCCGCTGTCCGTTCTCCAACGTCTGTGCTCAAGGACCAGCCCGCTTTCTGAGCCGGCTCGACCGTCACCAAGTGGGAGGAGGGGGCCATCCACCGGCCCTGTTGGTCCGCCTGCGGAACAAGCATTTAACCCTGGCGTTAGAATGCCGGGCGATCCCGCAACGGGCGAATGGGCAGTCGCGAAGTCGTCGCGGCGGTTTGCAATTAGGACAATGCAGGGAGATTCACATGCCGCTTACGGCCTTCGCACTCAATTGCTCGCTCAAAGCTTCGAACGACAGGGAAAAATCCTCCACCGATCGGTTGCTCGCCGATGTCCTGGCGGCGTTGATGCAATACGATGTGAAGGGCGAGATCGTGCGTGCGCTCAGCCACGATATCAAGCCCGGCGTGCTCTCCGACATGGGCGAGGGCGACGATTGGCCGAAACTCAGAAAGAAGATACTGGCGGCCGACATCTTCGTGCTCGGGCTTCCGATCTGGCTTGGCCAGCCCTCGAGTGTGGCCAAGCGCGTCCTGGAGCGGATGGATGCCTTTCTCGAGGAGACGGATGACAGAGGGCGAATGCCGGCAGCAGGAAAGGTGGCCCTGGTGGCCATCGTCGGTAATGAGGACGGTGCGCATCACTGCCACGCGGAATGCTTTCAGGCATTGAACGATGTCGGCTTCACCATCCCGGCCAATGGCGGGGTCTACTGGGTTGGCGAGGCGATGGAGGACGTCAACTATGTCGACCTGCCGGCAACTCCGGAAAAAGTCTCGGGTGCGATCGAAATGGCAGCCTCAAACGCCGCCCATCTCGCTGGATTGCTGAAAGACCAGGGCTATTCGGGCGTCTCGGGATGACCTTTGTTCGCCTAAACAACTTTGAGCGGCCAGACATTGCAGCGTCGATGAGGTCTCAATCGGGAACAGGAAGGCTTGTAGCGAGTTCATATTCTCATCAGCCGGCGACCGCCGCTCCGTCTACACGGCGCGAAGCCGCAAACAGGAGAGCAAGTCATGGGTCTCGGCACAATTCTTATCATCATTCTGATTATCGCATTGCTTGGCGGCTTTAGTGGACTTGGCGGCGGGCCATTCTACGGCACCGGCTATTACGGGGGCGGCGGCCTCGGTCTTCTGCTGCTTATAGTCATAATCCTGGTCGTGCTCGGGCGTCTCTAGCCGAGTCCGCCATGCGGTGGCAGATTGTATCACCTGCCGCTTGCGGTTCTCTTCGGAGTTGCTTTGAATCCATAGCAGTCCGGCAATGACGGTCCGCCCTCTGGAGGGCGGACCACTCGTCGGACATATCAGGTCAAAATCAGCACGATCTTGAACGTATCCGGATCAACGATGACGATCCGACCGTCCGCAAGCACGAAATACTCGTAGCTTTCGTAAGCGGGAACGATCTTGACGATACGAGCCGGCAGCCGATGCAGCCTGACCTTGTGCCGCGGAACTTCGACGCCGACGCTGATGTCAAAATTGACATTGGACACAGGCTCGACCTTCGTCTCCCGGATAATCTGAGTGACTTGGGTTTTCTGCTCCACCGTCACGTTGTTGATGGAACCGGTCGACGTCGTATCCTGTGTCGAGGCCTTGCCCTGGGCCTGCTGGTCGGTGGTGGTGCCGGTCTTGCCCTGAGCCTGCTCGTCGGTCTGCATCTTGGTCTTGCCCTGGGCCTGCTGGTCGGTGGTGGTGCCGGCCTTGCCCTGAGCCTGCTCGTCAGTCTTCAGCTTGGCTTTGCCCTGGGCCTGCTGGTCGGTGGTGGTGCCGGCCTTGCCCTGAGCCTGCTCGTCGGTCTTCAGCTTGGCTTTGCCCTGGGCCTGCTCGCCCATCTTGGAGCCGTTCTGGCAGTCAGCCTGCCCGGAAGCGCAGTTGGCGTCTGCGCCAGATTGGCTTTCGGTCTGTTGTGTCTGAGCCGCCGCCGTTCCACAGCCGAGCCCGATGGCCAGCATGCTGGTAATGAGAACACGTTTCATGGGAAATCTCCCTGGGTAAGGTTCGTCCCTTCACTGGGTAGAACCAGCACCCAAAAAAAATGTTCCGAGATAGATGCGTGAGTGCTAAAAAACGACCCCGCTTGAGATCATACGATCGCGGGCGGAAGCCGCCGTTAAAGCGACCTTTTCAACCTTGGCGATTGCCCTAGCTGTCTCCGGAGAGGAGACCGACATGGCAATCTATAGTCTGAGAGTGGTCAGCTTCATTTTCGTTGCCCTGGCTTTCGCTCCGGCCGCCGCGCATTTCTTCGCTATGTTCAACAAGATGAAGCTCGACGGGCCAAACTATCTGGCTGCGCAGCGCGCCTATGATGGATGGAGCCTGTTCGGCATCGTGGTGCTGGGAGCATTGCTCTCCACGGCCGCCCTGGCGATCCTGCTCTATCGAGCGAGCGCATCTTTCGGCTTGGTTGTTGTCGCCTTTCTAAGCATCGGCGCCACGCAGTTTGCCTTCTGGACGCTGACCTATCCAATCAATCAGGCGACCCGGAACTGGACTGTCCTCCCTGAAAACTGGGAGCTGCTGCGGCGCCAATGGGAGTATTCGCATGCCATCGCCGCAGGCCTCAACGCCTTGGCGTTGCTGGTGCTTTTCATATCGGCGCTTCGCCCTGCGGTGCGTTGAACGACCACGTCGTCACCAGCACGGCCAGCGGGCAGGAACCACCATGAAGCGGAATCATTGAAACGCCAGATGTTCCAGCGCGGCAGGAAAAATGAAACGGTACTATTTTGATCTTCAAAACGGTGACGGCACGGTACCCGACGATGACGGGCAGCTGTTCGAATCCCGGGAACAAGCCAGAGCGGAAGCAATTCGTATTTTGCAGGATGTCGCCCAAGACGAAATGCCCGACTGCGATTTCGTCAAGATAACCGTCAAGGTACGCGATGAGATCGGTGCGCAGATGTTTGAGGCGTCGCTTGTTCTGACCTCCGGATGGAGCGTTTGATGTCGCAGTGCTAGCGGCGATACCGCACCGGGATTTGCACGACATTCTCCGATCCAGGCAGATCAAAGGCCATGGCCAGCTGACGTACGGAGGCCATCTCCACGATCAGTTCTTCAATCGAAAGGTCTGGCAGGCCGGTCTTCACCCTCTGCCTCACCC
>NZ_RZPL01001290.1:0-519 GCF_004022805.1 Mesorhizobium sp. M7A.F.Ca.CA.002.04.1.1
GGACGACGGTATCGGCCTCCAGCATCGTTCCATCGGTCAAGATGACACCCGTGATGCGGTCGCCCTGCCGCTGGAGGCTCTCGACCAACGTGTTCTGCATGATCCTGGCACCACTGGCGCGGGCGGCACGGGCAATAGCATTGGTGGCGCCGAAGGCATCGGCATAGCCATACTCGGGTTCCCACAGCGCCAGCGCGACATTGTCCAGGGCAAAGCCCGGTGCGGCATCGGCAAAGGCCTGCGGCGACAATGTCTTGATGCGCGCGCCCTCGCCGCGGATGCGTTCGGCTGCCGACGTCCAGCTCGCCTTGTTGTCGTTGCCGCAGACCCACATCATGCCGATTTCGGTGACAAAGGATCCTTCGCCCGCGATTTCGGGCAGCGACACCAGGATCTCTCGGCCACGGATGGATAGCTGCGACAGTTCCGGCATCAGGTAGAAGGCGTGCAGCAGCGCCGACGATTTGCCCGACGGGCCGCCGGCGGGATGGGTCTGCTCGACCAGCGTGACCTTCACAC
>NZ_RZPL01001291.1:0-518 GCF_004022805.1 Mesorhizobium sp. M7A.F.Ca.CA.002.04.1.1
CATCACGACCGTGGGCTCCCTCTCACACGGCATTCTCGCCCAGTCGGTCGGCGGCGGTGGCGGCAATGGCGGATCTGTCGGAACGTTTGCCGTCGGTCTGTTCGGCGCCGCTTCCGTGGCGATCGGCGGCGGTGGCGGCGATGGCAATCTCAGCAACCAGGTCACGGTCACCCACAAAGGTGACATTCATGTCGGCGGCATGGGCTCGAAGGCCATCCTTGCGCAATCGGTCGGTGGCAGTGGCGGCAACGGCGGTTCGGCTTATTCAGGCGCGGTCAGCGCTGGTCTCTACGTGTCCGCTTCGGTCGGGGTTGCCGTGGGTGGCGAGGGCGGCAACGGAGGCAATGGTGGAAAGGTAACGGTTCGGGCTGATGGCAACCTGATTGCCGACACCGACGCAGCCGGTTCCGGCGGCATCGTTGCCCAGTCCATCGGCGGCGGCGGCGGCAATGGCGGCCGCGCTGCCACGATTTCGGGTGCAGCCAGCACGGGGGTCAGCGTTTCACTCGGTGTCACTG
>NZ_RZPL01001292.1:0-514 GCF_004022805.1 Mesorhizobium sp. M7A.F.Ca.CA.002.04.1.1
TAGCCGAACTGCGCAAGATGGTCGCCCATTTCGGCCTCGATGTCGTCGAGGCCTATATGGGCCATGTCCAGGACAATGCCGCCGAAAGCGTGCGCCGCGTGCTGGAGCGGCTGCCGGATAGTTCTGAGTACGAATACCCGACCGACACCGGCCAGATCATCAAGGTGAAGATCACGGTCGACCGGCAAAAGCGCGAGGCGACGGTAGACTTCACCGGCACCTCGCCGGTGATGAAGAACAATTTCAACGCGCCCGAGCCGGTGGCCCGCGCCGCCGTGCTCTACGCCTTCCGCGTCATGGTCGAGGATATGATCCCGATGAATGCCGGGTGCCTGCGGCCCATCAACATCATCATTCCCGATGGCTGCATGCTGAAACCCGCCTACCCCGCCGCCGTCGTCGCCGGCAATGTCGAGACCTCGCAGCATGTCACCAACGCGCTGTTCGGCGCCATGGGCGCCATGGCCAACGCCCAAGGCACGATGAACAACCTGACCTTCGGCAACAAGACGTA
>NZ_RZPL01001293.1:0-513 GCF_004022805.1 Mesorhizobium sp. M7A.F.Ca.CA.002.04.1.1
GATGCGGCCCGCGGCAAAGGCGCCGGCCGCCATCGCAAACCCGCCGTCGCCGCCCGAGCCGCCGACCGACTGCGCGAAGATGCCGATCGACATATCCTTGTCCGTGCTGATCAGGCCTGTGTTTTCGACATAGACCTTCTTGCTCCCGCCGCCCGACGCGCCATCGCCGCCAAGCGAGAAGGACGGCCCGCCAACCGAGACGGCAAATCCGCCTGAGCCGCCACCGCCGCCGATCGACTGCGCCAGGATGCCATGAGACTGGACACCTTCGGTGTGTACCGCCGCGCCATTGGTGACATCGACGGTCCAGCCCGTGCCGCCGCCACCTCCCTTGCCACCGATTGTGACGTTGGCGCCGAGGCCGGCGGAAGCCGTGCCGCCGCCATTGCCGCCGCCGCCGCCGATCGACTGGGCGATGATACCCGTGGAGCGGTCACCAAGCGTGTGAATCAGCCCTGAATTGATGCCGACCGTCACTGCCTTGGCGTCGCTGGCAGTGCCGCCCTCGCCGCC
>NZ_RZPL01001294.1:0-505 GCF_004022805.1 Mesorhizobium sp. M7A.F.Ca.CA.002.04.1.1
CTGCTCTCCAACCGCAAGGCGCGTGACGTGCTGGGCTTCCGCCCGGAGCATAGCTGGCGCAAATACGTCAAGCAGGCCTAGGCATGTCGACACTCAGGTGATGCCGGCCTGCGAATGACGGCTTTCTGCGCTTCCGCCTTCGCCGGCCGAAGCACTTATGAGTGGTCGTGGCAGTCAAGGCTACGGCCGGCGTAGGCCGATGCTCACGTACCCAAAAGTACGCTGCGCTCCGGTTCTCGAAATCCGTCATTCTCGGCTCGGCCTGACCTGAATATCGACATGCCAATCAAGCGGCGGATCGGGGCTGATCTGTGCACAGCGGGCAGCTTTGCGATGCAAGCCGCTTGCTGCGCTTGACAGCCTGCTTAATACGGACTTTCTGGACCCCATGCGGGACGCGAAGCCGAACAAGGAAAAATCGTTGGGGAAAGCGGCCTCCGGGGACCGTCCGGGCGGCGTTCGCCGGGCGGACGCCGCGCGTATTCCCGGCTCCAGCGTCCACGCC
>NZ_RZPL01001295.1:0-503 GCF_004022805.1 Mesorhizobium sp. M7A.F.Ca.CA.002.04.1.1
GGCTGGTGTGGATGTCGACGGCGATCGCCGGCAGCGATGTCGCGATAACAGTCGAATCCATGTTTTCCATGAAAAGGGCGACCGCCAATATAAGCGGGATGGTGCGGTTCAAGGAACGCGTCCAGACTTGAATGTTGCGTTGCCGGTTGCATGTCGGCCCTGAGGCGGGCGGTTACCATGCCTTCGCCGGGATGTCGCATTAATTTGCTGTCACTTTTGTGCGACCGGCAACCACAGGTGGCATCCCTTCGCCGGAAAGTCACCTTTCCGGGAGCGTGAAATCATCCGCTTTTCATCGGTGCTTGGACGTGGTACCAGCCAGCGCCAATCCTGAAAGGGAAGAAACGAGTCGGCGCTGTCCATTCCGGTCCAGCGCTTTTTTGTATTCCCCCACCGTTTTTATGTTCAAGGGACTGGCCATGGCAAAAATCATCGAAACGTCCACCGGCGCATTGGCGCTGACCTTTGACGACGTGCTGCTGCAGCCGGGCATGACCTCGGAA
>NZ_RZPL01001296.1:0-502 GCF_004022805.1 Mesorhizobium sp. M7A.F.Ca.CA.002.04.1.1
GCATCGTGCCGATGAAGGTCACTGAGAATCGCGAAGTGGCGGTGGCAGGCGTGCGCTTCAAGGCCTGGCAGCCGGCATCGGGCCTGCATCCGGCGCTGCCCGTCAACACGCCGCTGGTCTTCGACATCTATGACCGATGGTCGGGCCGTGCGGTCGGCGGCTGCGTCTACCACGTCGCCCATCCCGGCGGGCGCAATTACGACACCTTTCCGGTCAATGGCAACGAGGCGGAAGCTCGGCGGCTCGCCCGCTTCGAACCGCGTGGCCATACGCCATCCGCCTATGTGATCCGTGAAGAACAACCGGCGGAAGATTTCCCGATGACCCTTGACCTTCGGCGGCCGGCAAGACTCTGATCAGCAATGGCAAAGGGGAATCACAAGAGGGGACGCGGCAAGCCGCAGACCCACAGCCTGCTGGAGCACTACCAGCCCATAGACGGCGTCGTCGACTAGATGGTCGATGCATCGGGCAATCCTCGCCCGGCCTGGAAGCATTTTGT
>NZ_RZPL01001297.1:0-501 GCF_004022805.1 Mesorhizobium sp. M7A.F.Ca.CA.002.04.1.1
GGCGATCTCGTAGCCCGAGGCGAGAGCGCCGTCGGGCACGATCGATGTGGCGAACAGCAGATGCATCTTACCTATCCAGTGGTGTAGCCGGTAGCAAAGTGCGGTGAACCCTTGATTAAGCCTGCACATTCGACGGCCGAAAGCCGCTGCCTGGCGGGCTTCTCCGTGCAAGGTGATTAACGAAACCTTATCAACCGTGGTGCTACCAGAGCCCAACTCACCATGTGGCTGGACACGGATGATCCCTTTGCCATCGGACGGTTCGGTATCGGTCGCGGGACGCACGCCGCGGCTTGACGTCGAGGCCGTCGAAGCCGTCGTCACCTTGCCGACCTTCAAGCGTCCCGAGCAGGTGCTGGAAACGCTGGCGTCGCTGCGCGCGCAGCAAACCGGCAGGCGCTTTGCCGTGATCGTCATGGAGAACGAAGCCGAGGCGCGGGCCGGCGCCAAGGCGGTGCTGCCGCTGTTCGAGCGGGGCGAAATGCCGGGCCTGGTGATCAT
>NZ_RZPL01001298.1:0-501 GCF_004022805.1 Mesorhizobium sp. M7A.F.Ca.CA.002.04.1.1
GGCCAACGCAAATGCCGGATGGCGCAAGCTCAAAATGCTTCCGGGTGCATGGCCTTGGCGATCTTGTCGATCGCTTCGATGTTGGCGGGTCCAGGCGTCAGCTCGGCGTAGCGGAGGGCGACGAAGCGCTCGTTCTTGACCGCGTCTGTCTCCTTCATGGCCGGATGCGCTTTCAGGAAATCGAGCAGCTTCCTGTAGCCGCCACCGTCCTGGTAATCGAGCAGGATGAGGAATTGCGGATTGCGCGACGCCACCGTTTCCCAATCCGTGTTGCCCCAGCTGGTGTCCATGTCAGCCATGATGTTGTCGCCGCCGGCGGCAGTGATCATGGCGCTGGGGATGGCGAACTTGCCTGCGGTGAACGGCTTGTCCTCGCCGGAATCGTAGAGGAACACCCGCGTGCCCTTGGCGCTGCCGACCTTGGCGGTGATGTCGGCGAGCTGCGCCTTCCAGCCAGAGACAAGCTTTTCAGCCTCGGCCTCCTTGCCGAAGATCTTGCCC
>NZ_RZPL01001299.1:0-501 GCF_004022805.1 Mesorhizobium sp. M7A.F.Ca.CA.002.04.1.1
GATGATGGCCATGGTGCGGCTCAATGTGCCGTCGATCTTCATCTATGGCGGTTCGATCCTGCCCGGCAGCTATCGCGGCCGCCAGATCACCGTGCAGGATGTTTTCGAGGCGGTCGGCCAGCACTCGGTCGGCACGATCAGCGATGACGAACTGCTTGAGATCGAACAGGTCGCGTGTCCCTCGGCCGGTTCCTGCGGCGCCCAGTTCACCGCCAACACCATGGCGACCGTCGCCGAGGCGATCGGCCTGGCGCTGCCCTATTCCTGCGGCGCGCCGGCACCCTATGAAATGCGCGACCGGTTCAATTTCGCCTCGGGCGAAAAGATCATGGAGCTGATCGCCAGAAATATCCGGCCGCGCGACATCGTCACGCTGAAGGCGCTGGAGAATGCGGCGACCGTGGTCTCGGCTACCGGCGGTTCGACCAACGCGGCACTGCATCTGCCGGCGATCGCGCACGAGGCCGGCATCAAGTTCGACCTGTTCGACGTGGCCAAGAT
>NZ_RZPL01000129.1:0-10240 GCF_004022805.1 Mesorhizobium sp. M7A.F.Ca.CA.002.04.1.1
GAACTCGCTTGCCGAGTTCGAACAAGCCTTTCCTCAGGCCGAAGCAGAAGCCCTCGCCGCCTTTGGCGATGGTGGTCTCTACATGGAAAAGGTGATCGGCAAGGCCCGCCATATCGAGGTGCAGGTGCTGGCAGACGGAAGCGATGCCATCCACTGCTACGAGCGGGAGTGCTCGCTGCAGCGGCGACGCCAGAAGGTTTGGGAGGAGGCGCCGTCGCGCGCACTTTCAGACAGGCTGCGCGAAGAGCTCTGCGCTTCAGCGGTCGCCTTGGCCAAGGCGGTCAAATACTCTGGTGCCGGCACGGTAGAGTATCTTTACGACGATGAAGCAGACCGCTTTTACTTCATCGAGATGAACACCCGTATCCAGGTCGAGCACCCGGTCACCGAAGCGATCACCGGCATCGACCTCGTTGCGGAGATGCTTCGCATCGCCGGCGGCGAGAAGCTGCGGATCCGGCAAAGCGATGTCTCCGTCAAAGGGCATGCGATCGAAGTCCGGCTCAATGCCGAAGACCCGGCGAAGGAGTTCGCTCCATTCCCCGGGCAGGTGGCCGAGCTTCGCATTCCCGGCGGTCCGGGCGTACGCTTCGATTCGATGCTCTATCAAGGCTATCAGGTGCCGCCCTTTTATGACTCGCTGCTTGCCAAGCTGATCGTGCATGCAGAGACGCGCGAGGCGGCGATAGTGCGCCTGATCCGCGCGCTCAACGAGTTGAAGATCGGCGGGCTCAAGACCACCAAGCCGCTGTTTCTTGCGCTGGCCGCCGATCCGGCGATGCGGGCGGGAGACGTGCATACCCGCTGGCTGGAAGGCTGGCTCATCGAAAACGCCGCAGCATTGGCGGGTTAAGGAGGACCGATGTCGATACGATTCAACTTCGGCGGTGACGAACATATCTTCGGCGAGGTGTCCGAAGAAATGTCGCTCACCTCCTTCTTTACCGGCCTTTCGATGACCAATGCGGTGCGTACGGCAGGCATCCGAGGCGTCACCGAGATCTGCCCAGCCAACGCCAGCTTCCAGATTCGCTTCAACCCCGACATCGTCAAGCCGCAGGATTTGCTCAGCGAACTGAAGTCGATGGAAGAGGCCGCCTCGAAGTCGGACCCGGTGCTGAAGACCCGGATCATCGAACTGCCGGTTTATTTCCAGGATCCATGGACGCGTGAAACCTGCCTGCGCTTCCGCGAGCGCCATCAGGACCCCTCCTCCACCGATCTTGAATATTCGGCACGCATCAACGGCTACGCCACGGTGGAAGAGTTTATCGAGGCCTATTCCGGCCAGCCCTGGTTCGTATCGATGGTCGGCTTCGTCGCCGGACTGCCCTTCCTGTACCAGATGGTTGAGCGCAAGAAACAGATTCAGGCGCCGAAATACTTGCGTCCACGCACCGACACTCCCAAGCTCACCATTGGCCATGGCGGCTGCTTTGCAGCGATCTATTCGGTACGCGGCGCTGGCGGCTACCAGATGTATGGCATAACCCCGGCCCCGATCTACGACCCGACCAGGAAGGTGCGCTACCTCGCCGATGACATGTGCCTGTTCAAGCCAGGCGATATCGTCAAGTTCAAGGCCATTGGCCGCGATGACTACGACGCCACGCTTGAGGAAATCGAAGCCAATCGGTGGCAGCCGACGGTTCGCGAGTGCACCTTCAGCCTGAAGGATTTCAACAGCGACATTTACGGCACCAATGCAAAGCTGATGGAGCTTATCAATGGCCGTTAAGGTAATCTCTCCCGGCCTCTCCACTTCCGTGCAGGACCTTGGCCGACCCGGCCACTATCATGTCGGCATTCCAGAAGGCGGCGGCATGGACCGCTTTGCGACACGCATCGCAAACCTGCTTGTCGGCAACGATCCGGGTGCCGCGGTGCTCGAAGCCACTTTCATGGGTCCCGAACTCGAATTCACCCAATCCGCGGTCGTCGCCGTCACAGGTGGAGAGCTCCCACCCAAACTCAATGGCGAGGAACGGTCGACGTGGGAAAGTTTTCCGGTGAAGGCCGGTGACCGACTTTCTTTCGGCTTCCTCAAGGGCGGCGCGCGCGCTTATCTGGCCGTCTCCGGCGGCATCGACGTACCCGTGGTTCTCGGTTCGCGCTCGACTTACATTCTGGGCGCGCTTGGCGGCCATCAGGGCCGCACGCTGAAAGCGGGCGATGAGCTTCCCCTCGGCGAAGGTTCCGGCAAAGCCGGTCTTTCACTGCCTGCAAATCTGCGCCGCGCGCGCAATAGTCCGGCGGAACTCAGAATGCTTCCCGGCATATACTGGCATCGGATCACTGAGGCTGCCGGCAATCGGTTCTTTGAGGAAACCTGGAAGGTCGCGCCCGAAGCCGACCGTATCGGCTATCGCTTCCGCGGCGGAACGCCGCTGGAATTCGTCGAGCGCGAGCAGCCTTTCGGTGCGGGCTCCGACCCCTCGAACATCGTCGATGCCTGCTATCCTTACGGATCCGTCCAGGTGCCGAGTGGCACTGAGCCGATCGTTCTTCACCGGGACGCGGTTTCGGGTGGCGGGTATATGATGCTGGGCGTGGTGATATCGGCCGACATGGACCTTATCGCCCAGCTCCAGCCGCACACCCCGGCGCGCTTCGTCCCGGTGACGCTGGAAGACGCGCTTGCCGCGCGAACCGAACAGCGCGCCGCGCTGGCGCGTGCTGAAGGGCATCTGGCCGGCTGACGTCAGCCGGGAATGCCGGCGGAGGAGCCGGAGGCGAGGAGATCGGCCGGCCAAAACCGACCGCGCGTGGCGGAAGACAAAATCCGGTGCGCGAAACGACAAGACGACGCCGGGCAACGGCGTGAATTTGGCACCCGAGCAGTCCGCTAGAGACCGCCGGAACCGACAGGGGAAGACATTTGCAACGTGGCTGGCCGCAAGGCCGGATGCTTCGCGCCTTTCCGTCGGTAGAAAGAAGGAAAGGGTCATGAGTCATCTGAGCGCGGAGAACGTCTCGGTATCGTTTGCGGGGCTGAAGGCCCTGTCATCGGTAGACCTCCAAATTACGCCCGGCCGCATCAGTGGCCTCATCGGCCCGAATGGCGCTGGCAAGACCACGCTCGTCAACGTGCTGACCGGCTTCCAGGCACCGACGGAAGGCACCATCAAGCTCGACGGGGAAGCACTCACGGGTCTCAAGCCGCATCAGGTCCGGCGGCGCGGCATTGCCCGCACCTTTCAGGGTGGGCGGCTCTTCCGCGACCTGCCTGTGTTGGACAATTTGGAAGTGACCGGCGTTGGCCTGGGAATGAGCCGGCGCGCTGCCATCGCCGAAGCGGAAGCGATGCTCGACTGGATAGGCATCGGTGCGCTGGGTACCCGCATCGCCGGAACGTTGCCATACACGGACGAGCGCCGCGTCGCCATTGGCCGCGCCCTGATGGGACGGCCCGCATACATCCTGCTCGACGAGCCCGCGGCTGGCATGAGCGCACTGGAGGCGCGGGAGCTTTCCGCCCTGATAAGACACATCGCCAGCGATCTCGGCTGTGGTGTCCTGCTCATCGAGCACAATGTCGGGCTGGTGCTCGGCCTTTGCCAGCATATCGTCGTGCTCGATTCCGGAGCGATTATCGAGGAAGGACCGCCTGCCGCGATCCGCGACAGCGAGAAGGTGCGCCACGCCTATATGGGCACGGCCGCGAACACCGACCTGCCTGTGCTGGAGGCGATGGAATGAGCCTGCTCGCCCTTTCCGACATCACCATCCGCTACAGCCGTCTCACGGCGGTCCGCAATGTCTCCTTCTCCATGGACGAGGGAGAAATCCTGTTCATCACCGGCCCGAACGGAGCCGGGAAGTCTTCGCTGCTGCGCGCGATCGCCGGTGTTACGCCGGTGGCGGGCGGCCGGATCGACCTTGCAGGTCATGAGATCACCGGCCAGGCGCCGGAGAACATCGCCCGGCTCGGATTCTCCATGGTGCCGGAGGGGCGCGATGTCTTCGGCTCGCTGACGACCGAAGAGAACCTTCTGGTCGGAACCGGCATGCACGCCCGCGAACGCGGCTGGCGCAGCCGAGCGGCCGACGAACTCGAAGCCGTCTACGCAACCTTCCCGATGCTGAAAGAGAGGCGGCACGGGCAGGCGGGATTGCTGTCCGGCGGGCAGCAGCAAATGCTGGTCATCGGCCGCGCGCTGATGACCAATCCGCGGCTTGTAGCCATCGACGAGCCTTCACTGGGCCTCGCCCCCAACATCAACGACCAGGTCTACGAGCGGCTGATCGCGCTGCGTGCGCAGCGCCAGCTCACGCTCCTGATCGTTGAGCAGAGCTCGGCCCGGGCGATGATGGTGGGCGGGCGGATGATCCTGATGCGTGGCGGACAGATCGTGCTCGATGGCGACGCGCGGACGCTCGGCAATGGCGAGGCGATCCAGGCTGCCTATTTCGGCTACGAGGACAATTGAGATGCTTCAGATCCTGTTCGACGCACTCTCGCTTGGTTCGCTCTACGCGCTCGGGGCGCTCGGCATTGCCCTCATCTTCGGCGTCATGCGGCTCGTGAACTTCGCGCATGGCGACGTCATCGCCTTCTGCGTCTTCGCCCTGTTATGGCCGTCTACGGACGCAATGGCCATCGTCTTCGCCGGCCAATTGCCGTGGTACCTGCTGTTGCCATTCGTGCTCCTCTGCGGGGCCGGGCTGTCGGTGCTGTGCGAAATCGTCGTCTTCAGGCGGTTCCGTCAGGCAAATCCGGCAACCATGATGATCGCCTCCTTCGCGCTCGGTTTCGTCATTCGCTACTTCCTGCTCATGCTTTTCTCCAGTCGGCCGAAATCGATCTCGCTGCTGCCCGAACTGTCCCAGCCGGTGGAGATCCTTGGTGCCAGGCTTCCCCTCCTCCAGCTCATAACGATCGTGGCCACGATGGTCATCCTGATCGGCCTGACACTGTTCCTGCGTCAAACCCGCTTCGGCCTGGAGATGCGGGCGGCGGCCGAGAACTTCTCGATGGCCCGAATGCTGGGTGTGCGTGCGAACCGGGTTATCATGGGCGCGTTCGCCCTCTCCGGCGCGTTGGCCGCCGCCATTGCACTGATCTTTGGCGCCCAGACAGGCACGCTGGACATCCAGATGGGCGCCTCGATCATGTTGATGGCCTTCATCGCCACCGTCATTGGCGGCCTCGGCAGCCTCGGGGGAGCCGTGCTCGCCGGCTTCCTGCTGGGTGCCGCCTCGGTGATCATGCAAGTCATGCTGCCCATCGACGCCCGGCCATTCCGCGATGCCTTTGTCTATGGAGCGGTCATCCTCGTCCTCCTCTTCCGCCCACAGGGGCTTATTGCCGCGCGCGGCACCAAGGAAAGGATCTGATTTCATGGGTGTCGTCGCCTCCCTCACCAACTCTACCGCTGCCGGTGCCCCGGCTGCCGAGCGAAAGCCCGCCCGCTTCGCGCTTGCCCGCCGCACAATCCTGACACCGGTCCTGCTTTCTCTGCTGCTGCTGGCCATCGCGCTGATCACGGTGATGACCGGATCGCGGCCCTTCAACCAGACGGTGATCGACGTGTTCGTCCGTGTCATCCTCGTCGTGGGCCTATACATCTTTATCGGGAATTCGGGCGTTCTCAGCTTCGGGCATATCGGCTTCACCTGCCTTGGCGCCTACGCGGCCGCGTGGCTCACCATCAATCCGATGATGAAACGCGGTTCGCTGCCGGGACTGCCCGAATGGCTGCTGGCGACCCGATTGCCGTACTGGCAATCGGCTATGCTGGCAGCATTGTTCGCCGCCCTCGCCGCTCTCATCTTCGGGCGGGTGCTGATGCGATTATCGGGCATCGCGGCTTCGATCGCGACCTTCGCGATGCTCGCCATGATCAACACAATTTATTCCAACTGGGAGAGCGTGACCGGAGCGACCTCATCGGTCGTCGGCATTCCGATCGTACGCGTGATCTGGCCGTATCTCATCGGCGCCGTGGTCGCGATCTTCATCGCCTGGGCGCACGCGATCTCCCGGTCCGGCCTGGCCCTTCGTGCTGCCCGCGACGAGCCCACCGCCGCCGCGGCTTCCGGTATCGACATTCCCAGGGAAAGATTGGTGGCATTCGTCATATCAGGCGCGGTGATGGGGCTGGGCGGTGCGCTCATGGCTCATTCCATCGGCGTGGTCACACCCGACACATTCTATCTCGGTCTCACCTTCATCACCCTTTCCATGCTCGTCGTCGGCGGCATGGGCAGCCTGTCGGGGGGTGTGGTGGGTGTCGTCCTGCTGTCCGCCCTTATCCAGGCGCTGCGCTGGCTGGAGGCAGGCGTATCGCTCGGCGAGTCCACTTTCGCCCTCCCGAAAGGGGTTCAGGAAATAGCCCTCGGCGTCATCATGATCGTGATCCTCGCGCTTCGCCCATCCGGACTCATGGGCAACCGCGAGATCACCTTACCCCGCAGCAGTCGCAACAAGTGACCGGCGGCACAAGCCCGACCGGAAAACAAAAAGGAGACGTGCATGACATACAAAATGAGAATTGTCGCAACCGCTCTGGCCTCGATGTCCATCGCATACCCGGCCCTGGCCGATGACAAGACCATCGTCATCGGCTTCGCCACTGCGGAGTCGGGCTTCATGGAAGCCTATGACAAGCCTGCGCAGGAGGCGGCCTTGATCCGCATCGACGAGATCAATGCGGCTGGCGGTCTGCTTGGAAAGCAGATCAAGGTCGTCAAGGCCGACACCAAGTCCGACCGGGCCGAAGGCGCCAAGGCGGGCCTCTCCGTGCTCGACCAGGGCGCGGATCTCGTGGTCGTCTCGTGCGACTACGACTTCGGATCGCCGGCTGCGCTCGCGGCCGAGGACGCGGGCCGTATCTCCTTCTTCCTGTGCGCGGAATCGGTCAAGGCCGGTATCCAGGGTGTCGGCCCGCACAGCTTCTCCGCGTCGGTGCTGGCGCCCGTGCAGGGCGCGACCATGGCCGAGTGGGCATTCAAGGAAAAAGGCGCAAAGGACTTCTACCGTCTGCTCGATACCTGGACGGCCTACAACAAGGGCATCTGCGACGGCTTCGACTGGATGATGCCGAAGCTCGAAGCCCAGGGCGCGAAGCTTGTCGGTGAAGACACCTTCAAGAACGAGGACGCCTCCATCGCCGCGCAGATCACCCGCATCAAGTCTCTGCCGAAGGAGCCGGATGCGATCATGCTTTGCACAATGATGCCGGGCGCTGTTTCGGCCATCAAGCAGCTTCGTGCCGCGGGCATCAACTCCATGATCCTGAATGGCTCGGGCGTCGACGGTAGCTATTGGCTATCCGCTGTGCCCGATCTGACGAACTTCTACGTCCCCGTTCAGGGATCGATCTATGGCGACGATCCCAATCCGGAAGTGCTGAAGTTCAATGCCACCTACAAGGCGAAGACAGGCGCCGATCCCTCGAGCCAGTATGTCTTTCCGGGTTACGTCATGGTCGACGTCTGGGCCAAGGCGGTGGAGCGTGCAGGCACGACCGATGCCGACGCCGTCGTCGCGGAACTGGAGAAGATGAAGAACGAGCCGACGCTGTTCGGGCCTCGTACCTTCACGCCGGAACTGCATCACCAGAACCAGACGCGGTACCTGATCGTCGAGACCAAGGCCGGCAAGCCGGGTGTTGTAGGCAACTGGACGATTTCCGAGCCGGTACCGATGGAAGCCTTGCTCAAGTAAGAAGATGGGCCGGGTAAGCCCGGCCCTTTCGTAGGATCTTGCCTTTGGACAAAAAACGAGGGCGGCCCGCTTGGACCGCCCTTCGTCGCCCGATGAATTCAGATTTTCGCTACCCTCGCGCTTTGCGGTAGGAATCCTTGAGCGCTATGAGCTCCCCCGAGAAAGCGAAGATATCGCAGCCGTCGACTTCGATTTGCTGCCCCGCTGCCGTGGTGCCGACGAAGCGCCATGATGAAAGCCCGGTGTCGCCCGTCACGACGTGCCGTCCCCTGGTCCACGCGGCCTTCGGGAAAGCATCGAACAGCGCTGCATAGGCGGCGCGCACGGCGTCACGCCCCATATGCTTGCGCCCTTCGGCATCGGGTCCGGCCGAGCCGTGGAAAGCGCAATTCTCAGCCATGCAGTCCATCAGCGCGCCCACATCGCGAGCGTTCCAGGCAGCGAGGAACCGGTCAAGCACGGCGAGCCGCCTGGCTGCGAGATCGCCGGCCTCAACGACCTCGACCTCCAGGAAGGCCAGCGGCGCATCGCCGGCATTGATGATGTTGTGGGCCACACCCGTCCGCCGCGAATAGGGCACCCCTTGAGTGAGGGCGGCTTGCGACTGCGCGCCGTCCGGGCCTTCGAGACCGAGCTTGCCGTCCGTAAGCGGCACGATGACGTAGTCATGGCCATGGATGTGCCAGCCGGTCTCGGCCCCGGCGGCAAAGCGCCATTCGGTGACCCGAAAGCGTTCGTCGTCGATATGGACGACCGGTTCGGCTTTCATGCGGGTCATTCAAGTCCCTCCTTGGCAACCGCACCGGTCAGGCGCTCAAGCGTCCGGCCCATGCGCGTCATGATTTCTTTCACATCGTCTTCTGTCGAGATCATCGGCGGGCAGAGCGCGAGCTGATCGCCGATGGCGCGGAAGATGAGGCCTTCCTCGTGGCCGAAGCCTGCTGCGATACCCCCTGCGCGCCCAACCTTGACGAAGGGGCGTTTCGTCGCCTTGTCTGCCACCAGCTCAACGGCGCCGATAAGACCGGTGCCCCGCGCTTCGCCGACAAGCGGGTGATCGGCAAATGAGCGGATGCCGGCCTGGAACGACGTCTCGAGGCGGGCCGCGTTTCCGATCAGGTCCCGCTCCTCGAAGATGGCCAGGTTTTCGAGACCCACTGCCGTCGCGACCGGATGACCTGACGCCGTGAAGCCGTGGCCGAAATTGCCGATCGTGGCGGTGTTGTCGGCGATCGCCTGATAGATCGCATCGGAGAAAATGACGGCGGCAAGCGGCATATAAGACGACGTGATTTGCTTGGAGACCGTCATGATATCAGGCGTGAAGCCGTATTTCTGAGCGCCGAAGGGCGTACCAAGCCGCCCGAAACCACAGATCACCTCGTCCGCTATCAGAATGATATCATTTGCCCGGCAGATTTTCTCCACGCCTTCCCAGTACCCGACCGGCGGTGGCAGAACGCCGCCGGCTGCCATGAGCGGCTCTCCTATGAAGGCTGCGATGGTGTCAGCCCCTTCTTCGGCGATCACCGCTTCCAGCTCGGCGAGCAGGCGCGCCGTGAAGGCGGCTTCGTCTTCGCCTGCCATGCCGAAGCGATAGAAGTGCGGGCAGGTCAGGTGGCGAACGGGAATGGCCGGCAGATCGAAGTCGCGATGGTTGACCGGCAAGCCTGTCAGGCTGCCGGAGGCGACGGTGATGCCGTGATAGCCCTTGGTCCGTGCCAGGAATTTCTTCTTTTTTGGCCGGCCCAGCGCGTTGTTCATGAACCACATCATCTTGACGATGGTGTCGTTGGCTTCCGAGCCCGACGACGTGAAGAAGACACGCGTCAGGTTTTCCGGCGTCATCTCCACGAGTTTCTCCGCGAGCCGGATGGATGGCTCATGCGCCTTGGAGGAGAAGGTGTGGTAGTAGGGCAGCTTCAGCATTTGCTGATAGGCAGCGTCGGCCAACCGCTTTTCCGAAAAGCCGACGCCCACCGACCAGAGCCCGGCCAGCCCTTCGATGTATTCCTTGCCGCGTTCGTCATACACACGGATGCCGTCGCCGCGGCTGATGATCAGCGGCCCGGTTTCTTCGTGCTGACGCAGGTTGGTGTAGGGGTGCATGGTGGTGGCGATGTCGGCGGCGGCGAGAGAGTTGGAAAGCGCATCCATGGAAGTCCTCAGCGGCTTGGAGAAATGGTTCGGGCAGTGAGTTCGAGATAGTCCTCGAGTCCCTTGCGTGGAGCTTTCACGATTCGGGAGAATGAATCATGGCAGGCCGTTGGAATGAGTGTCGATGATCCGCCGCATCAGCGCGGCGACGTCGCGCGCATTCGGCGGATCGGAGTGGATGCAGACGGTGTCGAAGTCGACCGGGCGGATCGTGCCGTCTGTCGTGACGAGTTCGCCTCGAGTAAGCGCCCCCATCATGCGGTGCTCGGCAAGCGTCAGGTCGATGGCCGACTGGACGCGCGGGATGATCAGGCTGCCGCCGGGAGCGTAGGCAAGATCGGGAAAGAACTCGCCCACGAAGGCAACGCCGAGTTCGGCTGCCGCCGTCTCGTGACAGGTTCCCGCCATGCCGAA
>NZ_RZPL01000012.1:0-21022 GCF_004022805.1 Mesorhizobium sp. M7A.F.Ca.CA.002.04.1.1
AGACGCTTGAGTGTCGCATCGAGGCCGAGCTTTTCGAACAGCAGCATCTGGTCCATGCCGATCTTCTCGGCCCGGAATTCCTCGTGGTGGACGCGGTGCGGATCGATCAGCGCCACCTTGCGGCCGGCTCGTCCCAACAGAATTGCCAAGGTCGTGCCGGCCATTCCGGCACCGACGATCGCCACATCGACTTGGGCCGGGCCAGCCTCTGAGATACTCATTTTGCTGCTCTTTCTGATGGCAACGGCGCGTTTCACAATCTCCGGTAGAAAATATCTTCCGGACCTAAATCAACCGCAAGCAACCGGCGCGCGTGCTTGGTAGTAACCAATGTTTAGGTTAATCGCGGGCCCGCTGCTTCCAGCGCGGTGCGATCGCCGAGCCATCGATGAACTCAAAGCCGCCAGCCTCGTTGAGCGTGTGAAGTTTACGCCCACTCCATAGCGCACCTGGATTTAAGATGGTTTCAACGACCTGCTCCATGCCGATCAAATCAAGGTGAGAAATGCGTGCGATGCCAAGCGCCGCGCCGTAGCTCCTGCGGCAGTCCTGGACCGGGCGCAGCAGGTCGTTGCCGCGCCTGACCATGCGGCCGGCCGGCCGCACCGAGGCGATATCGATCAGCACGGGATTTTTGGGGTGCGGCGTCCAGGGGCCGCGAAAATCCGGCGCCGACCACAGATGCAGCGCGTCGGAGAAGGCGCCGCCGCCGTCGCGGACGGTGGCGAACAGCCACCAGGCGCCGCCATGCTCGACAAGCGTGGCGTCGCTGGCGACGACACCGGACAGAAGCGTCGCCTCCTTGACCCATCCGCCGGGAAAAGCTGTGGCCCGGTAGAGATCGACCGTGCCGTTGGCGCAGCTTTCCGGCACCATCCAGACCTCGCCGTCGCGCTCGAAGACGAAGGGGTAGGAGAGATGGTAGGGCAGCTCCAACACCGGTTCAGGCCTTCCGAGCGGGCCTGCCGGGCCGAAGGGAACGGCGGAGATGATGGCTTTGCCGAGCCGATGGATATAGTCCTCGACGAACAGGGTCAGCTGGCCCTGGTAGAGGATGGGGAACGGATCGGCGTAGAAGCGGCTGCCGTCGTCCGGCAACTCTTGCCAACCCGACGCCGGATGCGCGCGCAGCTCGAACAGATCGCGGCTCCCGGTTTGCCGCCAGCCGACCTTCCAGTGCGGCGCGTTGTAGCAAAGGTGATAGATCTTCTGGATGATCCGCCGCGCCAGCGCCTTGCCGGCCCTGACCCCAAGCTTGCCCGCCGAGGGCATTGGCGGCGGGCCGCCCACCTGCGCCGGTTCGGGCAGATCAGGCACGGACTTTGCCGCGCCTGACATGGCAGCTATGATCAGGCTTGCTGTGCGCGCCAGCATATCCTGGAAGGACGCCAGCGCGATGCCGCCATATTCGGTGCCCAGACGCCCGGCGGCGATCGCAACGCCGTTCTCCTCGATGCGGGCAAGCGGCGTGCGACCTGCGAGGATCAGGGCCAGCAAGGCCGCTTCGCCGCTGGCGCCGTCATAGGTGACGCGCCAGATCCGTGTGTTTTCCAGCCTGACATCGCCGCAGAGGTCGATGACGAGGTCAGGCGAAGCGGGGGACTGCCGGTAGGGCGCGAGCGCCGAAAGCGGCACACGCTTGGCCAGTCCATCATGGGACAGTCCGTGGATCGCCGTTTCGAGTTGAAACAGGGCCGCGGCGCTGCGCGGAATGCCACCGCCCGCCGGCCTGACATCGACGGACAGTTCGACGTCTTCGAGCGCGGCAAGGCGCTCCAGCAGCGTGACGTGAAAGGCGCGGACGCAGTCGCCGTCCAGGCGGAGGCTTATCTGCATGTTGGAGGTCCGAAAAGGCGGTGCCCGGCCTTGCCGGCCAGACCGGTCCGGTCAAATTGTAACCCCATTTGCATTCGTCTCCGCTCGCTGCGTAGCCAACACCTCGATATGTATATTTTTAAGCAAACCGCGTGCCAAAATTCACGTCACCTCTCAACATAATTAACAATGTTTTAACAGTTGGAGGAATAGCTAGGTTAGCGCCGCAAACTGATCTTGCCGGCATATGGAGTATTGTCGGAGGCAGCCATGCAATCATCCCTGCCCATGGTTCCTCAGCAACACTCCCCGGATCCGGCACGCGCGGGATCATATGCAGCCTCCACTGTCGAACTGGGCGATCTGAAGCGCATCCTGGTGCGCCGCCGGTTCTGGATCTTCGGCACCGTCGCACTGCTGACGCTGGTCGCCCTGCTCTACGGCCTATTCACACCGGCGCTCTACAGCTCGGCGGCGGAAATCCTGATCGATCCGCAGGACCTGCAGGTGGTCACCAACGACGTCAATCCCAGCCGTATCTCACCCGATGGCGGCATCACGCAGGTCGAGAGCCAGGTCAGCGTGGTCCAGTCGACAGGCGTGCTGATGCGGGCGATCGCGGCGACAAACCTGACGCAGGATCCGGAATTCAATGGGCAGGGCTTGCTGTCGCGCCTGCTCGGTTCGGCATCAGCCGAAGGCGACAGGTCGGTGCAGACACTCGACGCGCTGCGCCGGCGCCTGGCGGTGAAGCGGGCCGACAAGGTCCTGGTCCTCGACGTCATCGTCACTGCCAAGAGCGCCGACAAAGCCGCCCTCCTGGCCAACGCCATCGCGCAGGCCTACCTGGTCGACCAGGCGAGCGCGCGCGCGAAAATGGCCAAGGACGCTTCCGAGTCGATCACCGCGCGGCTGGACGAGCAGCGCAAGCGCGTCCAGCAAGCCGAAAACGCCGTCGAAGCCTACAAGTCCGCCAACAACATGGTGATGGCGGCAGGCAATCTGGTCAGCGACCAGGAACTGACCGAGATCAACACGCAGCTTGCGGCGGCGCAGAGCCGCACCGCGGCGCTGAAGGCGCAGGTCGACCAGATGCGCCGGCAGAGCGGCACGCCGGACGCAACTTCGGAAGCAATGCGCTCGGCGGTGATCTCGAGCCTGCGGGCGCAGGAGGCGACGTTGGTCGACCAGGTCTCGCAGCTCGGCACGGAGTTGGGGCCGCGTCATCCCTCGCTGATCGCAGCCCAGCAGCAACTGCGCGACACACGCCAGCTGATCGCGCGCGAACTTGGCCGCATCGCCACCGCCACCGAGACCGACTACGAACGGGCGCTGGCCAACCAGCAGGCGCTGGAAGCCAAGGTCGCCGGCATGAAGAGCAAGTCGCTCGACACCGATCAGGCCTCGGTGCGGCTGCGCGAATTGCAGCGCGACCTCGAGGCGCTGCGTTCCGTCTACTCGAACTATCTCCAGCGCGCCCAGGAGACGCGCGAGCAGATCAATGTCGACAGCACCAATGCGCGCATCATCTCCAACGCCATGCCCGCCTTGAAGAAGAGCTGGCCGCCTCTGCCGCTGCTGTTGCTGGGCGCGATATTCGGCGGCCTTGGGCTCGGCACCGGTCTGGCGCTGATCGCCGAATATTCCTCGCCGACGGTGCTTTCCAGCGCCCAGATGCAGTCGGCCATCGACGCGCCGGTGCTGGGCGTGGTGCCGGCAAAGTCGGACACAGGCCGGCGCTGGTGGCCTTTCGGCGGGGCGCGCGCCGCCGCCTCCAGCCAGAAGACCGATGCCGTCGTCGGCCTTGCGCTCAGGCGCATGTTCAGTTCGGGCCAGCGTCCGGCGGACTGGCCGCTGGTGCCTTCCATCTTGGTGACATCGTCGCCGGGCGAGGGCGCGCAGCGCAGCCGGGTGGCGCGGCTGCTGGCCAATGCCGCGGCATCCAGGGGCAGCCGTGTGCTGTTTATCGATGCCAATGCTGGCGGCGGCGGCCAGAAGGATCCGCAGCCGGGGATCCTCGATGTTCTGCGCGGCGAGTACGCGTTCGAGGCCGTCAGCCATTACGCCGCCGGCAGCAACGTTGCCGTGCTGGGCAGGGGCCGCTCAAAGGCGGTCTTCCAGGAAGCGCATGGCATCTATTTTGCGCAGCAGATGCTGGCGCGGGCCAGCCGGAGCTTCGAGCTCGTCGTCATCGACGGCGGCGCGCTGGCCGACAATCTCAATGCCTCGCCGCTGGTCGCCATGGCCGACGAGATCGTGCTCGTCGCCACGCTGAACGCCACCCCGATGCGCGACGTCACGACGACTTCGCAGGCGGTCTCCGTCATGGGGCGCCTGCCGACAGCCGCCTTGCTGGTCGACGAGGCCGCCTGATATGGCGGCCAGTTGGAGCGCAAGCGCTTCGAACCATGGTGCTGCCGCACCCCGCGCCGGCACGCCCATCTCCGGCACCTCGGTCGATGCGCTGACGCGCTTCGGATTGATCGCGGCGGTGGCGGTGCTGTTCAGCATCTCGGGGGGCATGCTGTGGCTGGTCGGCTACAATTATGATGGCCTGTTCGGCAACCCGGCGACCAAGATCCACCCGTCCACCTATCTCATCGTCCTGCTGCTTGCCTGGCGCTCCTGCGCATCAGGCAATCCGGTCGGCCATATCGTCCATCTCGCTGACAGGCGGCCGGCCAGCGCGCTGATGGCCGCCATATCGATCGTGCTTCTGGTCGTTGTCATCGCCAGGCAGCGGCCCGGTATGGCCGGCATGATCGATACGTTCGTGGCTGCGGCACTTCTCGTGCTGATGCTCAGCGAGGACGACGAGCGGACCTTCGCCGGGCTGCAGACCGTCGTCCACGTGGTCATGACGGCGAATGCCTTGCTTGCCCTTTTCGAGTTCGCCACCAAGACGCTTATCTTCCCCTATCGCCTCGACGGCGTGGCGTTTACCACCGATCTGCGCTCGAGCGCGCTGCAGGGGCATCCGCTTGCCAATGCCATGGTGACGTCGATCTATGTGCTTGCGCTGCTCTCCGGTGCCAGATCCCTGTCGATGCCTGTGCGGATAGGGTTGATCGGCTTGCAATGCGCGGCACTCGTCGCCTTCGGCGGCCGCACGGCGATGGTGACGACGGTGGTGCTCGGCGGCTGCTACCTGCTTTTTCAGGGCATCACCAAATTGCGCCAGGGCCGCGTCAATCTCCTCGGTGCGGCACTCGGCTTCATGCTCGCCGCCCTGCTGCCGGTCGTCATCATCGTGGCGGCATATCTGGGCTTTTTCGACGCGCTGCTGGAGCGCTTCGTGTCGGACAGCGGCAGCGCCAATGCCCGCGTCGAGATGTTCGAGCTCTTCAAGCACCTGGAATTGCGCGATCTGATCGTGGGACCGGATGTCGACCTGATCGACAGCCTGCGCCGCATCAACGGTCTCGAACAGGGCATCGAGAACCCGATCATCCGCACGGTCCTTTATCAGGGCGCCTTCTTCACGCTTTTGCTGACGTTCGGCTTCGTGCTGTTCCTGTTCGAGGTGGCGCGCCGCTGCCATCCCGGCATCTGGCTGCCGATGCTGGGCTGGGTTATCCTGATCAACACTTCGGAAAGCGTCGCGTCGAAGACGACGCTGCTGACCAAGTTCGTGGTGCTGGCATTGGTGCTCTATCGGCCGGCGCGGGCAGCGTTCAGGCCGGTCAGTCCGCCGGCATGGTCAGGCCAAGCGCCGCGATGATATCGGGGTCCAGCGCCCGGGTGGTGTCGTCCATCATGCCCATGCCATCGAAGAGATCCCACAGTGCCCAGGCGAAGCCGAGTTCCTCGGCGCTCCGCCTCACATCGGCGATGTAGCGCCCGCGATCCGGATTGGGCGCGGCGACATAGCGGGCGTCGGTGCGCAGCGCGCCGAACTCGCCCATGATGATGCGTTCCGGCGCAAGGCTATGGCCATCGGCCCAATCGCGGACCTGGCGAAGATATTTGTCGACAAACCAGCGGTCGGGCTGGGCGTCGAAATAGACTTTCAGCACACGCTCGGTCTCGGCATAGGCTGCTTGCTTGGCGTCTTCAGGGGTTTCGGTGTCCTGCGCCATGCGCGCCCTGACCGATGCCAGCGTCTGTTGCAGCGAGCCGGCGGATGCCGGCCACGGCACATTGTTGAGCGACCGATAGACCGGCTCGCGCATCCAGGGCGCGCCCTGATGGCTGAACAGATAGGGCTCATAGAAGTGGAAGGTGAACAGGATCGGCTCGAAGGGCGACAGCGGGCCCGGATCGAGCGCGGTCAGTCCGCTCACCATCGAGCCGCAGCCTCCGGTGACGACCAACGGCAGGGTCGCTGCCGATGCCCTTGCCGCGGTCAGAAGCGCGAGCTGGATTTGCAACCAGACGTTCGACGCGCAGGCCTGCGCCGGTTCGTTGACCGGCTCGAGCGCCACCCTGCCGGGCTGGAACCGCGCCAGCCTGCCGGCAAGCTCGCCGACCAGCCCGCGATAGAGATCGAAAGCGGGTGCGGCGGTGCTGGAGACCATGCGGTCGGGGTTCCAGTAATGGGTGGCAGCGTTGGCCTGGATGTTGACGATGATGCCAAGATCGGCGTCGAGGGTGGCGGTGACGGCGGCGTCCAGCATGTCCAGCAACTGACTGCGCGTCTTGGCGTCGGCGGCCAGGAAAGGGCCGGGATCGACGGGCAAGCGGATGAAATCGAGCCCGGTCTCGCGCAACCGACGCAGGTCGTCTGGGGTCGGCACCGGCCGTTGCGACTGGAAGGGCGGCCAGCCGTAGTCGGTGCGGGGTGCGGGAAATTCACGCGTCAGCGAGAACCAGGGCCAGGCGTTGACGCCGCGCCGAAACCGCGTCCCGGCGGCGGCGCGAGCGATTGGTGCGACCGGGAGCGAGCCGAGAGCCGCTGCAGTGGACAGCGCGGTCCGCAGCACCCGCCGGCGCGACCAGCCTATCATACGGTTCCTGGCGATGCGTGATCCATCGCAGTGGTCTTGGCGGCGGTCATGCCGAGCAGATGATAGGCCTCGTTTTCATAGGCGAGCAGGACATCGTCCCAGCGAAAGGCTTCGCGGGCCCGCGCCCTCGCGGCAACGCCGCAGGCCTTGACCAGGGCATCATCGTCCAGCGCCTGCTGCATCCGCTCGGCGCAACTGTTCTTGTCGGTGAAGTAGATCGCCGCAGCCCCTGCGGTCCACCTGTTGTAGGGATTGTCATGCGCGATCACCATGTTGCCGGCCGCCAGCGCCTCGACCAGCGACGGGTTGGTGCCGCCCACCGTGTGGCCGTGCAGATAGGCGCGGGCGTGGAAGCGCAGGGCCTTCACCGTTGCCTGGTCGTAAATGGCGCCCGGCAGGACCACCGAGCCGTTCGCCGCCTTGCGGATGGCGGCATGGTAGGGGATGTCGTCGGACAGCGTTCCCAGCACCACCAGCTTCATGTCGCGCTTGGTGGAGCAAAAGGATTCGACAATCGGCAGGATGTTGTTGTCGGGTTCGATGCGCGCGATCGAGATGAGATAACGCCCGGGCTCGAGGCCGAGCGCCCGGACCGGCGCCTCGGGCGCTGATGCCACCGGATCGGCGCCATAGGCGATGGTGGCGATGGCGCTGCGCGGCCGGCGCGTCGCCAGGTGATCGGCGATGGCGGGATGATCGGCGACCAGCCGATGCGAGGCCCAAGCGCCGATCCATTCGTTGAGCCAGAACCAGGTTCGCGCCGCCATCCCCCATTTGGGGCGACGCCACTCGATGCCGTCCATGTTGGTGAAGATCTTGCGCCGCTTCAGCCTGAGCCAGGTCAGGAAGACCGCGCCATTATAGCCGAGCACCAGGCAAACGCCCTGTCGTCTGGCAGCATCGCGGGCGCATTGCCAGTCGAATTCCAGGGTCGCGCGCGGTCCCTTGGAGGCGACCTGGATGTGAATGAGCTCGATGCCGCGCCAGGTTTCGCTGCGCACCCGCTGGTCGATCCGCTCGACCTCATCCTGGCAATAGACGCCGACCTTCCAGCCGCGCCCGACAAGAAACAGCGCCAGTTTTTCGGCAAAGGTTTCAAAGCCGCCATGGGCCGCGGGTATGCCGCGGGTCCCCAGGATTAGAATGGCGGGCTTTTCTGGTTTCATGGCCGGCGGCACTTTCACACATTTCATATATTAGATATTGCTTAATTTATAATGAGCAGACCGCAACTTTCGTGCCATCTTCCGATTTCGGTATCCTGGGAGGGGATCATGGCGCGGGGTTGTAAAAAAACGGTGTTGAACCCGGTGGTTGTTTCATTCTCGGTCAACCCTTCTGTGCGTAGCTGTATCGAAACGAAGCAATGCCAGGGGCGTACGGCCGGCAGTCGGACATATCGAACCGATAGTCGGACATATCGAACCAGGCATGATTCTTGCGGACGGGGTTCTGCCACAATCGCCCAGCGCGATGGTTGCAGCACCCGGCGGGAAACAAAGATGCGGATTGCCTGCGTTCATCAGGGTTATGAACTCTATGGTTCTGACCGCAGCTTCGCGGAGAGCGTGGCTGCGCTGCGCGCCGCGTTTCCGTCGGCCGACATCGAGGTGGTCTTGCCGCGCAGCGGGCCGATCGTCCAGATCCTGGAAGCGCATGCCAGCCGGATCGTCTTCGAACCGCTCTGGGTGTTGAGGCGCCAGGCCATTGCGCGCCTTGCGACAGTCGAGATGGCGCGATTGCCGGTTGCCGTGTTCAGGGCGTGGCGGCGCCTCAAGGCCTGCGACCTCGTCTATGTCAACACCTCGATCGTGGCCGACTATGCGCTGGCCGCGCGATTACTGCCCCACAAAGCCGTCTTGCACATCCACGAGATCCCCGAAGGCGCCATGCGCAGGATACTCGTCGGCCTGATGCACTGGAGCCATGCGGATCTGATCTTCAACTCGCGCGCGACGCGAGCCGCTTTCGGCGACCCCAAGGCCGCGCGCGCGCATGTCGTCTACAACGGCGTTGCCGGGCCGGCGGCGGTCGAACCAATGACGTATGACGGCAAGCGACCATTGCGGGTGCTGCTGCTCGGCCGCATCAACCGGATCAAGGGGCAGGAGGTCCTGCTGGAGGCGATCGCCTCGATGCCGGCAGAACTCCAGGCGAGGGTCGAGGTGCGGCTGGTCGGCGGCGCCTTCGAAAGCACCGAGCGCGAGCGTGCGCTTGCCGAACTGGTCGAAACGATGGGGCTTGCCGGGCGCGTCGGAGTCCTGCCTTTCATTCCCGATCCCTCGGAGCATTATCGCTGGGCCGACATCGTCACCGTGCCGTCGCGGCGTCCGGAATCGCTGGGCCGCGTCGCCATCGAGGCGATGGCTTATGGCCGGCCGCCGCTTGTGTCGGCGATCGGCGGGCTGGTGGAAGTGGTCAGCGACGGGCAGACCGGCTGGCATGTTCCGCCCGGCGACGCAGTAGCTCTTGGCGCGAAATTGCAGGAGATCATCCTCGCCCCTGAGGCCTGGCGCGGGTTTGTCGCTGCCGGGCGCGCGCGCTATGAGGCGATCTTCAGCGAGCCGGTCGCGGCCGCGGCGATCACCGCGATCGCCGCCGAAAAGCTGAAGACGACCATCGCGCGGCCGGGCAGGGCGCCCGCTGCCCGCGCAGCGGAGACACGGCCGTGAAGTTAGCGTTTCCGAGCCATCTGGTTCGACGCCTCGTGCTGATGATCGGCGGCGAGGCGATGCAGAGCGGCTTTCATTTCGCCCTCAACATCATGCTGTTGCACATGCTGTCGGCGCAGGGCTACGGCCTCTTCGCCATCGGCATGGTGATGGGCGGGGTCGGCCTGTCCTATATCAGGTCGCTCACCGCTGTTCCCGCCAGCATCTGGATGAGCAAGAGCACCAACAGCGCCGGCGTCAATACCTATGACGTGGCGTTCGGAACGGCGGCGCTGATCGTGGCGTTGCTGATGGCCGTCGGCACGGCTGTTCTGATGCATGTCCTTGGAGATCCAAGCGGAATTGCCGCCGGCTGCTTCGTCGGTGCCTGGTCGTTGCGCAGCCATATGCGCACGGCTTTCTTCGCACGGCGCCAGCAGGTTGTCGTCTCCATCAGCGATGGCGCTTTTACAGTCGCCGGCTGTGTCCTGACCGGGCTGTCGATCTGGTTGGTCCAAGACCCGCTGCAGACCGTATTCTATGCACTTGCAGCCGCAAATGTGTTCGGCATTTTCGTCCTGGTCCGCCTGGCTCGGCGCTCGCTTCGCATCAGCTTCCGCATGCCGACGCGCCGACGCTATGTCAGGCTCTGGCCCCAACTGCGCTGGTCGGCATTCAGCGCGACCACCACCAACATCCAGGGTCAATGTCTGGCGCTGCTGGTCGCCGGCATTGCCGGGCCAGCCGCCTACGCACCGCTGGCGGCGGTTCTGGTGCTGTTTGCTCCGCTGCGCATCATCAGCCTTGCGTTCGTCAACATGACGCAGCCGGATCTCGCCAGGCTGATGCGGAACAATGAAACAGGCCGTGTCTGGACGCAGGCCAAGATCTGGGCGCTCGTCATGGGGCTCGGCGGCCTTGCTTATGGATGTGCGATCATGTTCGTCCTGCCGATGATAAAATCCCAGGCTCTCCAGGACGCTTCGACCTGGTTCATCGGGCTTTTCGTGATCGCGAATTTTGTCCCGATCATGCTCTATATCATGCCCCGCATCGTGCTTGAGATACTCGGCGATTTTCGGATCGTCGCGTTCATCACCACGGGCGGCGCGGTCGTCGGGCTGGCGCTGATCGCGGCCCTGCTGGCAATCGCGTCTCCGCCGTGGGCGTTGTTGGGTTCCGCCGTCTCGGAGATGTTCGTGCTCGTGGCATCGTGGTATTTCGCGCATCACCGCATGTGGAATATCGAGCATCCCGATGAGGCGCGCGACAGCCGGTTGGGCGCGTGGCGGCGGACGCTGCCGTTCGCTACGGCAAAGCGATAGGAAAAAACATGGCAGTCCAGGCGGTGCAAATTGCTGCGGTGACCGGCTCGCCCGATGGCCAGTCCTCCCATCCGGCCACCGTCGTCGCCATCGATGCCTACACGGCGCGGCTCCACACCAGCTTGGAAGCGGTGAGGCCGCTCTGGCTGCGCCTCCAGGCGGACGGTGTGTGCACCGCCCACCAGAATTATGCCTGGGCCGAGGGGATCGTCGCGCGGCTAATGCCGGAAGGTGCGGAACTGCTCATCGTGGAGGTAAACGATGCCGTGACGGGCGCGCCGCGAATGCTGGTGCCGCTGATACGGCGGCCGGCCTTCCGCCATCGGGTGATCGAATGGCTGAGCTGTGGCGTTTGCGACTATTCGGCACCGCTGCTGGCAGATGCCAGCCCGTGGACGATGCAATCGGCGCAGGCCGCGTGGGCTGCGGTGCGTTCCGTGCTGCCGCCGGCGGACCGCATCCAGATCACGGGAATTCCGCAATCGATCAGCGGCGTCACCAACCCTCTGGCCTTGCTCGCAGCCACGCGCGATTCCCTGCATACCAGCTTCGGCCTCGCCATCGACGGCGACCCGGAAACCGTGCTCAAGCGCCTATGCCGGCCATCCTTCGTCAAGGCCTTCAACAAGGACTGGCGCCGCCTCGAACGGCTTGGCGACGTGGAACTGGTCGAAGCCAACACGCCGGCCCTGGTGGAGGTCATCTTCGGCGGCCTGGTCCGGATGCGGCTCAGCCGCTTTCGCGAACTGGGCCGCTTCGACCTGCTGACGCAGGCGACGGCTGTCGACTTCTATCGAAACGCCGCTCTCGAGGGCCTGTCGGATGGGTCGGTGCGGCTCTTCGGGTTGCGTGTTGGTGAAGCTCTGATCGCCGTACAATACCTGCTGATCCATCAAGTCACCGTTCATGCTCTGCTGATCTCAATCGATCAGGGCGCGGTGCCCAATGTCTCGCCGGGACTTCTGATCATGGGCAAGTTGATGAGCTGGGCGCGCGGCCGCGGTTTCGATTATTTCGACCTGTCGGTCGGCAACCAGAGTTACAAGGAACATATGGGTGCCGTGGGTTCGGGCCTGCGCGAGCTTTGCCACGGGATTACGGTGCGAGGCAGCGCCGTGAGCGCAGCCATCGAGGTCCGCAACCGGACCGAGGTGTTCGTGCGCTCCAAACCTCGGCTGCTGAAGAGGCTCCAGGGACTGATGCGGGACTTGCGGCGCCTGCGTGGGGGATCGGAATGACGGGAGAAGCATGTGGCAAGCTACGCGGCGCGAACGACTCCGATAAGGGATTTGCCCGGTGGGCGGTTTTCCCCGACTGTCGCCAACGCTGATGCAACCGCGCACTTCACGGCTCGGCTGCACACCAGTTTCGATACCGTAAGGCTGCTATGGCTGCTGCTTGAGGCGCACGGCGTCTGCACTGCCCATCAGCACTATGCCTGGGTCGAAGGAATCGCCGCACGGCTGATGCCCAAGGACGCGGACCTGGTCGTCATCGAGGTGAGTGACGCCATGACCGGCGCGCCGGCCATGCTGCTGCCGCTGATGCGGCGCCGGGCCCTCGGCCACCACGTCATCGAATGGCTGAGCTGCCGCGTGTGCGACTACTCGGTGCCGCTGCTGGCGGATGGGAGAGCGTGGACCAGGCAGAGTGCCGACGCCATGTGGGCGGCGGTCCGTGCCGTTCTGCCACCGGCGGATCGCATCCATATCGCGGGGATCCCGCAGCAGATCCACGGCCTCGTCAATCCGCTGGCACTGCTTTCGGTGGCGCGCGACTCCATCCAGGTCACCTCCGGCCTCGTCCTGCACGGCGACCCGGAGACGCTCATCAAGCGGATCTGCAAGCCGTCCTTTGCCAAGGCCTTCCGCAAGCATTGCCGCGGCTTCGAACAGCTTGGTGGCCTCGCTCTGGTCGAGGCCGACACGCCTGATCTGACCGAGGAGCTCCTGGATGTGCTGCTGGAATTGCGGCTGAAGCGTTTTCGTGAGCTTGGGCGTTTCGACCTCCTGACGCAGGTCCCGGTCGTCGATTTCTACCGCGCCGCGGCGCTGCAAGGCCTGTCCAATGGATCTGTGCGGCTCTTCGGTCTACGCGTCGGTGAAGCCTGGCTCGCCTCCATCTATGTGCTGGTCAGAAAAGGCACACTTCACGCCCTCCTGCTGGGCATCGACCAGAACGCGGTCGCCAATGTCTCACCCGGCCTGACGACGATGGGCAAGCTGATGATGTGGGGATGCGAGCGGGGCTTCGACTATTTCGACCTGTCGGTCGGCGGCCAGGGCTACAAGCAACATATTGGTGCCGCGAGTTCGGTTTTGGCCGAGATCTGCGAACCGGTGACGGTGCGGGGCAGGGCTGCGAACGCAGCCATTCTGTTGCGCAGCCGGGTCGAAGGCATGACGCGGTCGCGCCCCCGGCTGCTCAAAGCCGTTCAGGGCCTGACGCGCCGCTTGCGGCGATTGAAGGACTGAGGACGAGCGTTTGCCGGTCCTGCCGACGACCGATGCAAAGAGGCACCAAGGCCGGCAAGGTTGTTGACAGGGTTGGTTGGCTCTATATTTGAAAGCGCGCTTGACGTTCAGAAATGAGTGTCGTCGGCAGAATTTCTCAAATTGGCGTTTTCGGCAGATCACCTCGATGAATGCAAGTTTAGGAGATGGGATTCGTTCCATCCTCATTATTCAAACGAAGTACATTGGAGATGTCGTTCTGACATCTGCTTTGGTTCGCAACCTGCGTCTTTCTTATCCACAAGCATCGGTAACCATGCTTTGTGCGCCGGGACTCAAGCAGTTCATCGTCGCGCAAGGGATCGCCGATGTTGCCGTTGGCTTTGAATCCCGCGGCAGAGGAAGGACTCTGCTCAAGCGTTTGAGCGACTATCGTGGCGTCATCTCTGATCTGCGGCGTCGAAAATTCGATCTTAGCATCGACCTTACCGATTCAAAAACCTCGCGGATAATGCATCGTTTGATCGGCGCTCCACTTCGCGTCGGCTTCGATCCTTCCGAGCATCCGATGAAGTTCTGGGAAATCCAGCTTGCAAACGTTCTCGCCGCGACTTTCGGACAGGGCGGCCCCCATTATCTCTACAGGAACCTGTCTCCACTCCACGCGCTTGGGTTGGATTGTCAGGACCCAACGCCTCGGCTGCAGCCGAACGGGACCGCCCAGGAAGAGTGTGCCAGGATTCTTGCGGAAAACGCTTTGGCAAAGAAGTCATATGTGGCCGTGCATGCCGGCGCCAGGTTCGAAGGGCGTTGTTGGCCGCCGCAACATTTTGCTGCGGTCATCGACGAGGTATACGCCAGAACCGGGTTGCGATCTCTGCTCGTTGGTGGGCCGGATGAGGGGCTTGCCGCGCAAAGGATCCTTGAAGTGGCGGCGTCGCCGGTCGCCAGTGTCGTCGGAAAGGCCTCGCTTGAAGTCCTGACGGCATTGTTGGCCGAAGCATCAATCTTTCTAGGCAATGAGAGCGGCCCGATGCACATCGCGGCATCTGTCGGAACTCCAGCGGTGGGGTTGTACGGCCTGACGTCGCCTGAGCAATGGGGCCCGTTCGGTGTCCCGAACCGGACGCTCCAGCCGGTCATGCCCTGTCCATGCATCGCTCCAGGTGTTTGTAAAGAAAACAACCCCGGTGGGGTCTATTGTGTGCAGCGGCTTCAGGTTGCCGAGGTCGCGGCAGCGACACTCGATCTCATCGGGGAAGTCCGAAAATCCACTCATTCGGGTATGCCGGCCGCTTCGTAGGCTGGCGGCAACAGGCACGATCACGCGCGGCTTCGTCTTCGCGCGCTTCACATCGTGATTCAGGCCGAGACCCGAGCATCTTCAAAAGACTGCAAAATTTAACCGGACTGCAACCTGCACTGCCACGAAATTGACAGGACACCTCGTCTCCGGCATCCTTGGAGCCAGTCGCAAGGCCGCCGACAGCGGCCGCGTTGCGTGTCAGGGCGACCGAGGGCAGTGTCATGTTCAGTCCCGTCACAGGTCAGAATTCCAAACGCGCCGCGGTGCGCAAAGCGCTCGATCGTCACAAGGTCTACATCACCGAGCAGCGTTTTTCGGAGGGCACCTACCAAGCCCGGGTTCTGGTCGATGGCGAGGCCTATTGGGTCGACGAATTCCGGCTGAGCCAGTTGCAGCAAGGGCTGTCGCCGGCGGAGCTCGAGTTGACGCCGGCCGCTGACGATTGAGAGCGTGACTGGCTTGTTCCTGGCCGCCGTGCTTCGATCTTTGCGATGACAACTCCACCAAAGCTCAAAGCCTATCGCGCCAAACGCGAATTCGCCAAGACGCCGGAACCGGTTGGCGGGCTCGTCAGCAGCGACGGCAACCGCTTCGTCGTGCACAAGCACCACGCCACCGCAGACCATTATGATCTGCGACTGCAGGTCGGCGATGTCTTGAAGAGCTGGGCGGTGCCGCGCGGGCCTTCGCTCAATCCGGCCGACAAAAGGCTGGCGGTCGAGACCGAGGATCATCCGCTCGAATATATCGACTTCGAGGGTGTCATTCCCGAAGGCGAGTATGGCGGCGGGCCGATGATCGTCTGGGACACCGGCAGCTGGGCGCCGATGGACGATGTCGAAAAGAGCTTGCGCACCGGCGCCTTCAAGTTCCGGCTGGCCGGCGCCAAGCTCAATGGCGGCTGGATGCTGACCCGGCTGAAGCCGAAACCCGGCGAGGACGAAAACAAGAAGAACTGGCTGCTGTTCAAAGAGCGCGACCTCGCGGCCGACACTGCGCTTGACATCCTCACGGCCCGGCCGGAGAGCGTCAAATCCGGATTGCGCATCGAGGAGCTGGCGGCGCCGGCAAAGCCCGCCGCCAAACCCGCGCCCAGACAGGGATCGCTGAAGCCCGGCACGCTGCCGGGCGCCTTCAAGGCCCCCATGCTTGCCCGTATCGAGCCGCAGCTGGCGACGCAGGTGCCAAAACCGCCCGATGGCGAAGACACCAAACAAGTCTGGCTGCACGAGATCAAATTCGACGGCTACCGCACCATGGCGCATCTCACTGAGGGCGCGGTCAAGCTGATCACCCGTGGCGGCATCGACTGGACGAAGCGTTATGGCGACCTGCCGCATGCGTTCGCCAAACTGCCGTGCTGCGACGCCATCATCGATGGCGAGATCGTGGTGCTCGACGCCCGGGGCATCAGCCGTTTCGCGCTGCTGCAGGATGCGCTGGCCGAGGGCGCCGGCAGCAAGCTCCATTTCTACGCCTTCGATCTTCTCCATCTCGACGGCTGGGACCTGACCAAGGCGCCGCTGGTCCGGCGCAAGGCGCTGCTCGCGCAGATGCTGTCGGGCCTCGGCGCCAATTCCGCCATCCAGTTCTCCGACCATGTCGAGGGCTCGGGGCAGGGGCTCTACGACCAGGCGTCGGAACTGGGGCTGGAGGGTGTCGTCTCCAAGCGCGCCACGGCCATCTATCAGAGCGGCCGAAGCAAAAGCTGGACCAAGACCAAGGCGCTGCTGTCGGACGACTTCGTCATCGCCGGCTTCACCATCTCCGATGCGGCCGAAGGGCTGGCGGCGCTCGGAATGGCAGAGTTCGAGGGCGGTGAATTGCATTATCGCGGCAAGGTCGGCACCGGTTTCGATGCCGCCACAGCCGGTGAATTGCTCGCCAGGCTGGAGCCGCTGCGGGAAGGCGCCAGCGCGCCCGAGGGCGTTCCGCGCGAGATCATGCGCGAGATGAACTGGGTGCGGCCGCTGCTGTCGGCGCGCATCCACTACGCCAACCGCACAGCGGACAACGCACTGCGCCACGGCGTCTTCCGCGGTTTGAGGGATGTCGGCCTGTCGACGCCGGTATCCTCGACACGCAAGCGGCTGATCGCCGAGGCTGACCTTGCCACCATCTGGGTGACCAACCCGACGCGCCGGCTGTTCGGCAAGACCGGCCCGACCAAGCTCGACATCGCCGTCTATTACGCGCTGGTCGGCGATTTCATGCTGCCGCACATTCTCGGCCGGCCGGTGTCGCTGGTGCGCTGCCCGACCGGCCTGCCGAAGGATTGCTTCTTCCAGCGCCACGCCTTCACCGGCATGCCGCCCTCGGTGGTGACATTCGAGGCGACAAATTCCGAGGGCGAAACCAAATCCTATCTCTCGGTCGAAGGCGCGAAAGGGTATCTGGCGCTGGCGCAGTTCGGCGTCGTCGAGTTCCACACCTGGGGCACCCACCGCGCCAGCCTCGACAGACCCGACCAGATCGTCCTCGACCTCGATCCGGGAGAAGGGATCGCCTGGCGCGAGGTGGTCGAGGCCGCCGTGCACATCAAGGACGAATTGGGGCGCCTGGGGCTGGTGCCGTTCGCCAAGACCTCCGGCGGCAGCGGCATCCACATCACGGTACCTGTGACAGGCAAGCAGAACTGGAAGAAACTGCACCAGGCAACCAGCGCGATCGCCACGCATCTGGCGACAACGGCGCCTGATACTTTCACCACCACCATGGGCAAGGACAACCGCAAGAAGCGCATCTTCATCGACTACCACCGCAATGCGCGCGGCCACACCTCCGCAGCACCTTACTCCTTGCGCGCCCGCACCAATCTGCCGGCCTCGACGCCGGTCAGCTGGAGCGACCTCGAATCCATCGATGCGCCGCAGGATCTGAATTATTCGTCGCTGCCGGGGCTGTTGGCGACGTCGGGCGATCCGTGGGCGGAGATTGATAAGTTTGCGCGGGATCTGCCGGTGGTCTCGGGGGCGACGAAGTAGTTGCAGAAGACGAAGTAAGTAGTTGCAGAACAAGGACCACCGCGATCCGTGGCGCCCCCCTCTGTCCTGCCGGACATCTCCCCCTCAAAGGGGGGAGATTGGCCACTACCCGGGCTTCCGCTAATCTGCAACGCTGCTGAAGTGGGCGAGACGCCGAAGCTGTTGATCTCCCCCCTTGAGGGGGAGATGTCCGGCAGGACAGAGGGGGGCGCTGTCCCGCCAGCGTTTTAAATTCCAGTCCATCGACGCTTCCAACAATTTGAATTATTCTCTGTCCACGACCTCAAATGCATGGCGGAAGATTTCGTCAGGGATTTGCCGGTATTGTGTGCGGTCGGTGTAGGATTTGCTCAGCCTCAATCGTCCTCGGACGAAAGCGCTGCAGGTCTTTGTCAGTGCATGACCGCGTAGGAGTGTTTCATGGCGCCTAGGGCAAGTTGGAAAGGTTACCTCAAACTCAGCCTCGTGAGCTGTCCGGTGCGGTTGTATCCCGCCACCAGCGCCAGCGAGCGCATCTCGTTCAACCAGCTGCACAAGAAGACCCATAACCGCATCAACATGAAGCCGGTCGACCCCGAACTAGGGCTCGTCGAGCGTGCTGATCTGGTCAAGGGGTACGAATACGAGGACAAGCAGTACATCATCATCGATGATGCAGACCTCGACGCGGTGCGCATCGAATCCAATCACACGATGAACATCGAGGCCTTCGTCGACGAGGACGAGGTCGACGTCATCTACCAGGACGCGCCCTACTACATGGCGCCCGACGGCGCGATGGCGGAGGAAACCTTCGCCGTGTTGCGCGAAGCGATGCGCAAATCCGGCAAGCTCGCCATCGCCCGCCTTGTGCTGTCGAGCCGCGAGCGCGTGGTGACGATCGGCGCGCGCGAGAACGGCATGTTCGTGTGCACCTTGAGGAACCCGAACGAAGTGCGCGGGACGGCTGAATATTTTGGCAATATTCCAGCTGGCAAGCCCGACCCCGAAATGCTGCAGCTCGCCGAAGCGCTGATCAAGCAGAAGGAAACCACCTTCGATCCGAAGAATTATGAGGACCGCTACGAGGCGGCACTCATGACGATGATCCGCGAGAAGCTGAAAGGCCACAAGCCGATTATTGCGGCGGCACCGGAGCGCGGCAATGTCATCAACCTGATGGATGCGCTGAAGGCCAGCCTGTCGCAATCGAAGCCGCCAGCCAAGTCGAAGAGCAAGGCCGACGAGGTTGCCAAGCCAGCCGCAAAGAAAGCGGCAGCGGGTGGTGCTGCTGAAAATCCGCTGAAGGCCAATCTGCTGAAGGCGGTCGGCAAGAGCAAGAAATGACGGCACCGGCCGGCGCTGTTTTCGGCACCATAGGCGCGCTGGCGGCGTTTCCGCTCAGACTGGCCGCGCGTGAAGTCGAACGTCAGCACGGCCAGCTGCGGCGCGGCGTCACCAGGCGCACCACGCATGTCGTGTGCGGCCGCACGCTGCTCGCTAAGGCCGGGCTCTCCAGGAACGGCGATGCCGAGATCGAGCGCCGTGTCGCCGCCGAGCGCGCGGCCGGGCACAAGCTCCTCAGCGAGAACGGATTCCTGCGCCTTCTCGGGCTGATGAAGGCACCGGAGGCGTCTTCGCTGTCGCGGCAATCGCTGATCGAGCAATCGCGGCTATCCGGCGCCGAGCTCGATTTGTTGTCACTGTTCGATGCGTTCGAGCATGACGCAGAACCCTATTCCTTCCGCGACCTGATCCTGGCGCGCAAATATGCAGGGCTCGTCGCCGGCGGCGCGACATGGGGGGCGATCGCGCGCTCCGTCCACCGCTCCGGCCCGGTGGCGTCGCTGACCGCCAAGTCGCTCAATGTCGGCTCGCAGCATGGGCGCGCCGATGCGATCTACCTCGAAGGCGGCCAGAGCGAACTCGACGGACAGCTTCTGTTCGATTTGGGCAGCGCCGGTTCGGCAGGCGACGACACACTGGAAGAGTTGTTTGCCGAGGCCGAAGCGGCGGAGGAGGGTGGCGACCATGATAGGGCAGCCGCACTCTACCAGCGCTGTCTCGCCATCGATCCGAGCGATGCGATTGCCGCCTTCAACCGCGCCAACTGCCTGCGCGCCGGCGGCCACGCGGCGGACGCCGCGCACGATTATATCAATGCGATAAAACTCGATCCGGCCTTCGTCGAGGCCTGGTTCAACCTCGCTGGGCTGATGAGCGAGCAGGGCCGCGAGGCCTCGGCGCGAAGGCACCTGCAGAAAGCGATCGCGCTCGACAAAAACTATGCCGATCCGGTGTTCAACCTCGCCCGGCTCGAATTCGACGCCGGCGATCTGCCGGAGGCGCGGCGGCTGTGGGTGCGCTATCTCGAACTCGATGCGGAGTCCGAGTGGTCGCGGATGGCGGCCAAGGGCGTGCAGTTCGTGGATCTGCAGTTGGCGCGTACGGCGGGGTGAGGGATGATTAGCGATGACAGCCGATCTCCCCCCTTGTGGGGGAGATGCCCGGCAGGGCAGAGGGGGGCGCTGTCCCGCCAACAGATCGGCCAATTTCGGAGCGTTTTCCCGCACGCAAGCTTGACTGAAGGCTGGCATTTCTTCACGCCCCCCTCTGCTCTGCCGGGCATCTCCCTCACGAGGGGGAAGAGTGGCAGCGTCGCCGTCGCGCAGGACATCAGACCATGACCACCTTTCTCTTCGACGGTCCCGACAGTGCCCCGGTCACCATCCTGCTCGCCCATGGCGCGGGCGCGGCGATGGATTCCCCCTCGATGACCGCCACCGCCAAGGCGCTGGCCGCGGCCGGCTTCCAGGTCGCGCGCTTCGAGTTCCACTATATGGCTGCCCGCCGCTACGGCCACCGCAAGCCGCCGCCGCGGGCCGAGACGGTCAACCCGGAATATATCAAGGCGATAGCCGACCTCAGGGCGAAGGGCGTGACCGGCCCGCTCGTCATCGGCGGCAAGTCGATGGGCGGGCGCGTCGCCTCGATGGTCGCCGACGAGATGTTTGCCAAGGGCGAGATTTCAGGCCTGCTGTGCCTCGGCTATCCCTTCCATCCGCCGGCCAAGCCCGATCAATTGCGGACCAAACACCTCGCCGATCTCAAGACACCGACGCTGATCTTCCAGGGCACCCGCGACGAGTTCGGCACCAGGGACGAGGTTGCGACTTATGACCTTTCCGATCGCGTCGAGGTGATCTGGCTGGAGGACGGCGACCACGATCTCAAGCCTCGCAAGAGTGTTTCGGGGTTTTCGACCGCCGATCATCTGAAGACGCTGGCCGAGACGGTCAAGGCGTGGTCGGGTCGGATCGCTTCCTGAAGCGATGAAGATCGCCTCCTTCAACATCAACAACATCAACAGCCGGCTTGAAAACCTGCTGACATGGCTGGCTGTGGCAAAGCCCGATGTCGTGTGCCTGCAGGAGTTGAAGGCACGCGACATGCAGTTTCCGCGCTCGGCATTGGCGGCGGCCGGCTATGGCGCGGTGTGGAAGGGCGAGCCGACCTGGAACGGCGTTGCCATCCTGGCGCGGAGTGCCGAGCCCGTGTTGACC
>NZ_RZPL01001300.1:0-500 GCF_004022805.1 Mesorhizobium sp. M7A.F.Ca.CA.002.04.1.1
GTTGTGGATGACATCGTCGGCGTTGAAGGCATCGCCGTTCGACCACGAGATGCCCTTGCGCACATGCAGGGTCAGCATCCTGGCGTCGTCGCTCGCCTCCCAGCTTTCGAGCAGCCAGGGCTCGAAGGAGAAGTCGGTGTTCCAGCGCACCAGATATTCGTTGCAGTGGCGGGCAACGTTGGACATCTCGACGCCGTCGAAGGTGCGCGGGTCCTTGAAACCCTTGACGTTCATGGCGACGCGCAGGACGCCGCCCTTCTTGGGTTCCGCCGCGCGGGCAGGGATGGTGCCAAGTCCGCCCAGCGCCAGCGCCCCGGCGGCGCTGACGCCGAGCCCGGCCATCAGCGCCAGATATTCGCGGCGGTTGATGCCGCCGGCCTTGAAATCGTCGGCCACGGGTTTGGCTTGCGGGTGGAGTTTGCGGTCGGTCAGCATGAATTTCATCGTCGTTCCCCTGTTGTTGATGCATGCCGCCCAAAAGTGCCCAGCGGTTTTGGGAC
>NZ_RZPL01001301.1:0-491 GCF_004022805.1 Mesorhizobium sp. M7A.F.Ca.CA.002.04.1.1
ACCTCGGGCGAGGCGACGGTTCGCGGCATCAAGGCCGCAATCGCTCAGGCGTCGACACTGAGCATCGCCAACGGCACGGCCAGCATCGAGAAACTGGCGCTCGATGTCGGCGGCGGTTCGGTGACGCTGTCGGGCACTGCCGGTCAGACGCTCGACCTCGCGGCGCAATTTTCGGCACTGCCCGCGGCGCTCGCCAATGAATTTTCGCCCGGCCTCGACGCCGTCGGCACGCTCAGCGGCACGGCTGGAGTGACCGGGCCGCCGGCCGCTCCCGATGTCCGCTTCAATGCGCAACTGGCTGGCGTCGAAACCAGCCAGACTCGCCAGGCGGGGCTCGGAGCGCTGGCTGTCGACGCGGCAGGCAGTTACACCATGGCCGGCGGCGTGGTGCTCCATCAGGCGACACTGACCGGTGACAAGATTTCCGGCAAGGCAGCCGGCACCCTCAATCCGAACGGCGCCAGCGATTTTGCGCTCGATCTCATCTCATC
>NZ_RZPL01001302.1:0-488 GCF_004022805.1 Mesorhizobium sp. M7A.F.Ca.CA.002.04.1.1
GCTTCAGGCTCTTCTCGCATTCCCGAATCAGGTGATGGCGCGACAGGCCTTCGTCGTTTGGACCTTTGCCGATCCGCATCCGTGCCTTGGAGGCGATCAGCACGTCGCCCTTGCGCTTGCCGCCGAGCGCTTCGCCGATGATTTCTTCGGAAATGCCGTTCGAATAGACATTGGCGGTGTCGATGACATTGATGCCGGCGTCGATACAGAGATCGATCATCCGGCGCGCTTCGTCGAGATCGGTCTTGCCGACCGCCGAAAAAGCACCGGCGCCACCGAACGTCATGGTCCCCATGGTCAGTGTCGATACTTTCAGGCCGGAACGGCCGAGGGTGCGGTATTCCATGTCGTCCTCGCGATTGCATTGGGAAAGGGCTGGGGAGGGCCGCCCGAAAGTGGCCGCTATTTGTAGGACAATTTGGGCGACGTGTCTCCATGCCAGCGCGGCGGATCGATCATGCCTGGCTGGACCGACAGCGGTGGTGACC
>NZ_RZPL01001303.1:0-485 GCF_004022805.1 Mesorhizobium sp. M7A.F.Ca.CA.002.04.1.1
GCCAGCATCCTGTCGCGCCATGGCAAACCGGCTTCGCGCGATACCGCGCGTCCCGACTTCGGCGAAACATAGGCCAGGTCCTGTCGCGTGCCGGTGGCGGCGCATTGGCTGAGATCGAGGCCGAAGCCGAGTTCGTCCAGCACCAGAAGCTCGAAGCGCGCCACCAGTTCTCCGGCAACGTCGGCGTCGTCGAGATGGACGATCATCACGGCAAGCGTTTCGTAGAGACCTTCATGCGCGTCGCGCTCGGGCAGCAGGCGCAGATGCGCGGCCATGGTCTGCAAGCCGTAGACGGCGACGGCGCTGTCCATCAACCGGGCAGCATTCATCTCGATCGCTTCGGCCTGGAACGTGCCGAGATGTTCATCAAGGCGCGCACGCCACAACAGGTCGACGCGATTGCCGGGCTGGAGGACGGGCTGCTGTTTGCGCGAACGGCCGCCGCGAACAAGGCCGAGATGACGGCCATGCGCTCGCGTCAGCAC
>NZ_RZPL01001304.1:0-485 GCF_004022805.1 Mesorhizobium sp. M7A.F.Ca.CA.002.04.1.1
CGATGAAGGCGGCGGGCGGGATGTCGGAATAGAGCCAGGCAGCCAGGATGCCGCCGCCGAGTGCGGCGAAATTGGCGATGATGGTCAGGCACGGCAAGGCGATGACCAGCGCCACGAGCCGCGGAAAGACCAGGACGCCGATCGGGTTGAGCCCGATGACCTTCAGCGCGTCGACCTCCTCGCGCATCTTCATCGAGCCGATCTCGGCGGTGATCGCGCTGCCGGAGCGGCCGGCGATCATGATCGCCGTCATCAGCACGCCGAGTTCGCGCAGGATCAGCACGCCGACGAGGTCGACGACGAAGATATCGGCGCCGAAATAGCTGAGCTGATAGGCGCCCTGCTGGGCGACGATGGCGCCGACGATCGCCGACATCAGCACCACCACCGGAATGGCGCCGACGCCCATACGGTCGATCTGGTTGAAAATCGCCGCCGGGTTGACGGCATGGCCACGGCCGAGCTTCATCTGCGCGCCACGGATG
>NZ_RZPL01001305.1:0-480 GCF_004022805.1 Mesorhizobium sp. M7A.F.Ca.CA.002.04.1.1
GGGAGCCGCCCGCCGCTACGCCCGGCCGGCTCGGGAAGATACTCGACCAGCTTGGCCTCCATTGGGACGGCGCCGCGCTCGCCGACCTTTGCACGCAGATCGAAAAACTCGGGGTATCCCAGCGGTCGGCGCCATTCGACGCCGCGGCGATCGCCGCTGAGGTCGTCGCCATGCGTCCCGATGCCGAAGTCTTTGGCTGGTGGCTCGCCGACCTGGTACTGGCGCAACGCCTGGGCTGGCCGCAGCCCCTGCCGCTCCTAATGGCGCAGGGTTTTGGACCATCTTTCCGCACCGAGGCCGGCGGTGGCCGGCGCATCCGGCCCGGGGACAAGAATTTTGAGCGGGCGGTTTGCATCGCGCTCGTCGCGGCCGCCGCGGACGCTTGTCGGTTGGCCGCCGAGCTGTCGCGCCGGGCCGAAAAACTCCTGGCGGTGGCGCCGAAACTGCGCGCCAAAGGCGCCGGCGACGTAATCTTTCTGC
>NZ_RZPL01001306.1:0-479 GCF_004022805.1 Mesorhizobium sp. M7A.F.Ca.CA.002.04.1.1
GTCGACCGCTTGGCCCCAAGCGGACGAGCAAGGTTGGCAATTTTTTCGTTTGGGAGACGGAACACTGGCCGATCGCCTGGTCGAGGTTGCCCGCACACGCGACCTACCGGAAACGAAACTTGCCTTCGACTACAAGGTCTACCGAGCCGACGGCCAGCCCCGGCTTTCCGACCTTGAGCACGTCGGCGGCAAGAGTGGCTGGCTGAAGGTTTCACTTTTGAAGGCGGAGACCGCAATGGGATCGCGTGATAGCATTGTCATTGCGGCCGTGACGGACGACGGGCAGGTGCTGGCCTCCGAAACGGCCGAGCGCTTGTTCCAGATACCCGCATCCATCGCGGCGATTGATGCCGAATATCCGGCCAACCGCATGGCCGGGATCGACAGGGAAGCGTTGGGCGCTGCGCAAAAATCCGCCGAGGACGAAAACCGGAAATGGCTCGAAGAGGAAACCGTCAAGCTTGAAGCCTATGCCGAGG
>NZ_RZPL01001307.1:0-478 GCF_004022805.1 Mesorhizobium sp. M7A.F.Ca.CA.002.04.1.1
GGGTAGCCTCGCGGCGCGGCCGGCAGGTAGCGTGTGCCGAACGGATTGGCCTTCAGGGCGCTGACATATTTGCCTGCATGGCGAAATGCGTCCGGCCCTATGTAGAGTTGGCTGCTGCCTCCCGATGCGAGCGTGTACCCGCCATCCTGCCTGCGCCGGAAAGCGATGCGTTCGTCCGCGGCGGCACCGGCGTGGATTTCCGCCATCGGCGCTGTCGCAGCGACAGTCGCCCTGACGCTGAGCTGCGGAATCGAGATGCCGTGGGCGCGCAGGAACAGCGACGTCCACGCGCCGCTGGCGACGAGGACGCTCGAGGCCGCGATGAGCCCTTTCTCGGTCCAGACGCCACTGATGCGTCCCGCGGAGATGTCGAGCATACGTGCCGCGCAATTCTCGATGATCGTCGCGCCTTCGCGGGCCGCCAGGCGAGCAAGCGCGGGCACGGCGACCCAAGGTTCTGCCCGCATGTCCGATGGAG
>NZ_RZPL01001308.1:0-471 GCF_004022805.1 Mesorhizobium sp. M7A.F.Ca.CA.002.04.1.1
CCGTCATCGGCCGGAGCAGCGCCGGATCATGCGCGCCCTTGCGGGCGACCGACAAATGCGGGCCTTCGAGATGCAGCCCGAGAAAGCCAGGCACCTTCTGGCGCGCCGCCGCCTCGCCGGCGGCGACAGCGGCGGCCGTGATTGCAGGCGTGTCGGTGATCAGCGTCGGCAGCAGCGCCGTCGTGCCGAAGGGCGCGTGGGCGCGGCAGATGGTCTCGATGGAAGCGACATCGGGATGGTCGTTGAGCATGACGCCGCCGCCGCCATTGACCTGCAGGTCCACGAAGCCCGGCACCAGCAGGCCGTCACCGGCGTCGACGAGGGCGATGTCCGAGGGGACGGCGCCCGTGGGCAAAATGGCCTCGACGAGACCGTCGCGCACGACCAGCGCGTGGCCTTCATGCCAATCGTCGCCGTCGAAAATCCGGGCGCCAGTCAGGGCAAAGCGATTGCTCATACGGTCTCCGTCAC
>NZ_RZPL01001309.1:0-468 GCF_004022805.1 Mesorhizobium sp. M7A.F.Ca.CA.002.04.1.1
GGGCGGGCGCAGCCGCAGCCCCAGCAGACGCAAAGCCCCTACGGAGACAATCCGCTGGGGAAAATCTTCGAGGAGATGCTGCGGCAAGGTGGCGGTGGCTTAGGCGGCATCCCCGGCGGACAGCCGGCGCCGCAACAGCCTCAAGCGCCCCCGCAACGTCAGGCACCGCAGCCACAGGCCAATCCGAGCGGCCGGCCGAAAAACCCGTTCGACGACCTGTTCGGCAAGATGTTCGAAACCGGCGCCCAGCAGCGTGATGACTACCAGAAGGGCGTGGAGACAATCTTCGACCAGTTTAAGCGGGACATGGACCGGCGGTAGGCGGTCTTCGCTGAGGTAGAAAGAGAAAAGCCCGGTCCTGGGAGGACCGGGCAGAGTGCAGGCGGGCCGGGGGGATCCGGCAGGGAGTGGGAGCCTGCATACTCGTCAGTCGCGTCGAACCCTGAAAAGGTTCACGGCAACCTAAAC
>NZ_RZPL01000130.1:0-10159 GCF_004022805.1 Mesorhizobium sp. M7A.F.Ca.CA.002.04.1.1
CCGCAAGACCTTGCGGCCGGGCAAGGTGGCGCTGATCTCCGGCGGCGGTTCCGGTCACGAGCCGCTGCATGGCGGCTTTGTCGGTCACGGCATGCTGGACGCCGCCTGCCCCGGCCAGGTGTTCACCTCGCCGACACCGGACCAGATGCTGGCGGCGGCAGAGGCCGTCGACACCGGCGCCGGCTGCCTGTTCATCGTCAAGAACTATGAGGGCGACGTCATGAATTTCGAGATGGCGGCCGAAATGTCGGAAGGCGTCCAGCAGATCGTGACCAATGACGATGTCGCGGTCGAGAATTCTTCCTATACGACGGGCCGGCGTGGCGTCGCCGGCACGCTGGTGGTGGAAAAGATCGTCGGCGCGGCGGCCGAACATGGCCTGGCTCTGGCGTCGCTGAAGGCGCTTGGCGACCGCGTCAACGCTGCTACCCGCTCGATGGGCGTGGCGCTGACCAGTTGCACCGTGCCGGCGGCGGGCAAGCCGACTTTCGATATCGGCGACGGCGAGATGGAGTTCGGCGTCGGCATCCATGGCGAGCCCGGCCGCCGGCGCGATGCGCTGAAAAGCGCCGATGCGATCGCGCAGGAGATTTGCGCCGCGATCCTCGGCGATCTCGGCGACAAAGCGAAAGGCCCGGCGCTGCTGTTCGTCAACGGCTTCGGCGGCACGCCGCTGATGGAACTCTATCTGATGTACAACAGCGCACGGCTAATCTTCGAGAAGCATGGCGTGACGGTGACCCGTTCGCTGGTCGGCTCCTACGTCACCTCGCTCGATATGGCCGGCTGCTCGATCACGCTGACCATGCTCGACGACGAGACGACCGCATTCTGGGACGCGCCGGTACACACTGCGGCGCTGCGCTGGGGCATGTAAAAGCTGGCTTACATTAGGCTTTTCTGCAACCATTCCTGACTTGCTCGCAATGCTAGCTGGGTTGATGCTGCCACCGCTTACTTCCGCCCAAGAAAGACTCTTGCTGCGCTTCGCTGACCCCGAGGCGGCGGCAGGCGGCGAAGATTTGTCGGCAAAGACGCTGACGGCGCTGCTCGACAATGCCGAGTTTCACGGCGTGCTGCCGATCATGTTGCGCAAGCTCAGCGGGGACGCGCGGCTGCCAGCGGATGCCGACCTGCACGGCAAGCTGGAGGATCTGCGCCAGAAGGCAACGATCGCCACCGGCCAGTCGATGCTGTTGAAGTATCATGGCGACCGCATCATGAAGGGACTGGCGGCGGACAATATTCCGGCGCGGATCGTCAAGGGACCCGTCTTCGCGCGAAAGCTCTACCGCAACGTCGCCGACAGGCCCTTCACCGACATCGACATCCTGGTCGAACCCGCCAATCTGGCCAGGGCAAACCAGGTGATCGCGGCATGCGGCTTCGAGCTTGGCAGCAACGAGGCCGAATCCTACGAATTGCAGGAATTCAAATGGTTGGAAAAAGAGAATTCCAGCCTGCTGGTCGAACTGCATGGCGACCTCGTGCATGACACCGGCATGCGGCGGCGCCTGTCGCTGGGTTTCCCTGAATTGCGCGCCATCGACGGCGAAGCCACGGACACGCCGGCGGCTCTTCTAACGATCGCCATCGTGCACGCCGCCGGCGGCCACAAATTCCACCGCCTGCAGCTTTGCGTGGACGTGCTGCAAGGCGTGCGGGCGCTGCAATCACCCGAAGCGGAAGCACGCCTGTTCGACGCTGCCCGTATGACCGGCATCGAACTGGAGTTGGCAATCGTGCTCAATGTGACCGGCCAGCTGTTCGACGAGAGCCGCGCGCTCGAACTCGCCGGCCGCATCAAGCCCGACCTCTCCATACGGCTGGCCAGGCGGCTGATCACAACGAATACGCTGCTTGGCGTCAATTCCAGGGACAGACTGGGCTCGCGCCTGCGCCGCGACGCCTTCCGGTGGATTCAGAGATTGGCCAAGGCCAGGCCGCAAGTAGCCTGACTTGACGTCAATCCAGGGTGCCGCGGATCAGCGCCGCAGCGTCAGCCGGGCGCGCGCCTACTTCGAGCTGGAAGGTCGGCACCGCATTGACCAGCCCGGCGATGGTCGCCAGCCTGCGCTTCTGCATCGGCAGCAGCCCGGTCATGCCGGTGCGGACATTGTCGACTGCCAGCGCCACCATCGCGTCGGTCCTGGCCATGGCGACGAGCCGGGTCTGCCCGTCGGCGGAACGCGCCAGGTGCAGAAGCGCCGCCACCGGCCGGGCGGATGCGTTTTCCACCCGGATGATACCGCCCAACCGTTCTAACGAGACCGGCTGTTCGCCGTTGCGATCCCACGTCTGGCCAAGGCATGGCGCCACCTGCGGGATCATTTCGGCAGTCTTCCGGTGGATTTTGACGGCGCGCGGCAAGCCCCAGGCTACAACCTTGCCCGAAGCGACATTCAGGATCATGGCGTCGTCGGAGCAGAGGCCAAAGCCCTGTGTTGCCAGCGCCAGCGACGTCGTGGTCTTGCCGGTGCCGCTCGGGGCGTGGATCAGCACCACCGCATCGCGGTCAGGCAAGGTCAGCCCGGCCGTATGCAGCATATGCTGGCCACCGGCGTCGAGCGCGGCATCCAGGACCAACATCGACGGCGTCCAGGCGGCTTTCGTACCGGTGCTAATCCGGAGTTCGGCCCAACCTTCCCCACCATTGATCGCAACGGTTTGGCGCCCGGGAAAGACCAGATGGACAATGCCGCCATCCTCGATCATCCGGCAGGGACCATCCTCCGGCACCTCGCCATCGAAGACCAGGGATCCATTGGGTGTCTCGTCCAGCGTGTCTGTTTCGGTGATCTCAAGACGAAAGTCCGGCGCGACGGGTTCCCCTATGCGCAGGCTGCCCAGCATCCGGTCGAAATCCTGCCACAGCTCGGAGCGCTCGGCCGATATGCCAAGGATCAGGCCGTTGAGGCCATAGCAGGCTGAAGGTCTGGTCAAGCGGGACGCGCCTTTACGGCATCGGCATGATGACGATAGATCTCGACCATGCCGGGAAGCTTGTCGCTGACCACCGGCTTGCCGTCGAGGCAGACCCAGCAATGCGCCGATAGACGCTGCGCTTGCATCGACTGCGGTTCGACGCCGAAGCGCAGGTCCGGATCGAAGCCGGCTAGTCGCAGGAAACGATGACCGAGCAGACCTTCCCTCAAGCACCTGCGGTCACGCATCAGCCAGGGGTGGCGGACCGTGCGGTTGACGCTCTCGACGATGTAGGCGGACGGCAGACCGCGATAGGGCGTCGACGAGGCGAGCGGCGCCCATCTGAGCACCTCCTCGAAGCTCCGGTTGGTGACAAGGACCGGCATCAGCCGCGCGCTCGCCCAGAGATGGCAGCGAAAAAGAGCGCGCAGGAGCGGGCCGTCAGCCATCAAGCACCTGGCGCGGCGAGGATACCTTCCGAGATCAGATCCGTGGCCAGTGCCGCCATGTCCTGATCGAGCGTCCCCTTGTCGACCTCGAACTCCTCGCACAGCAGGTCGACGATCTGGTCGAGGTTGCGCGCGCCGTCCACCTTGTCGAGAAAGGCTTCGGTCGTGCCGTTGCATGTATAGAGCTGGCCGCTGCGCGCCAAAAGCACGACTGCGCCATCGCCCACATGCTGCACCGAGGCATCCTCGGCCAGCCGCAGAACGGTTCCAGAGACTATTTCCACCACGCCCCCTCCAAGCCATGCTCATCCCGGAAATCAGATAGCGCGGAGGTGGAGCGCTGTCTATCGGCCGATCACGGGAGCCCGGTGCACGGACCAACGGCCTTGCTGACAGATTCTCCGCGCCAGTCGCGTTAGAACCTGCTCGGTTGCGTCTTCCCGGCCGCATTCGGCCCAGAAATAGTTATCGATGAAACGTGACAAACAGCGGGCTGCCGGCAGCGGACGTTGCATTTCTTCCCCTAAGTAAGGTAAAACCTGCCTGGGTATTGGGGAGATAGCGTATGCGTTACAATTGGGAGCGAGCTCCGACGAGCTTCGAACGTCATAGAAAAGCGCTGGCGACAGCCATTTTGATCGCTGGCGGCATTGGCCTCATGCTTGTGGCCCTGCCGATCTAGAAACAACCTTCAGACAGATCGGCTGCCAGCGCTTGGGCGTGACCTCTCAGCGTGGCTCCCCGGTCACCGCGAGGAAGCGGCGATCGCGCCCCTCGAAACCCTGGCTGAAACGCTGCACCAGCACAACGATCACCGCCGGCTTGCCGGCCGGGGTAAGTTCGTAGGATTCCGACAGGCTGTAGGAGGTCGGGCAGTTTCTTGAGCCCGGCACGGTCTTGTCCTCGTGCAGGATCTTGAACGGCTTGCCGTCCTGGCCTTGCAGCGTCAGCCGGAAGCCGAGTGCCTTGCCAGATGTGTCGCGCTGCTCCGTCGTTGCGAAACTCGCCGAACAATCGCTCGTGCTGGCTGCCAGGATCTCGTCGAGCTGGATGGTCGAAACGCCCGTTTCGCCATGGAGCGGCGACAGCCATTTCTGCGACACCTGTTCGAGGCGGGAGATGTCGTTGTAGGCAACCATTTCACCCGGAAAGGTGAATTTGTCGGACGCTGTCTGCTCGGCTGGGGATGTGATTGCATAATGGGCGAGAATGGGCGCCGCCTGAGCGGCGGCCTGCGCCCTCGCCTGCTCCAGCGTCAGTGTCGCCTCCTCCGTCTCATCGACGACGAGGATCGGCTTACCGCCAACGAACCGATCCGTACGGGTATCGATGACGTCGATCTCAGACCAGCCGGAGTCCGAGGCGCCGGCGTCGAGCGTTCCATATTGCTCGAAGGCGAAATAAGCGCCATCCGGCGAAAAGCCGATGATGTGCCGTGCCGCGGCATCGCCGGCTTCAGCGGTTCCGGTGGACATAGCAAGTACGGCGCCCATGACCGATGATAGCGAAAAGCGCCCGATGATCCGCACAGCAGCAGACATCACCACCCCAGTCCCGTCTCGCAGTTCATAACTGCTTGCCCCCAAGCGCCAGGTCGATGCCGTCGTCACAATGGCGTGGATTTGCGGCCAAGGGTAGAGCGCGCTATCTGGAAGGAAGAAAAACATTTCCCGGGGAGGTATGGATGGCTTCACGCTATCACGAGGTCTATGAAGGCTGGAAACGCGATCCGGAACAATTCTGGGCGGATGCGGCCGGCGCCATCGACTGGTATTCGCCCTGGGACAAGGTGTTCGACGCCAATGCCGGTGTCTATGGCCGCTGGTTCACCGGCGCCACCTGCAACACCTGCTACAATGCCATCGACCGCCACGTCGCCGGCGGCCGCGCCGACCAGATCGCGCTGATCCATGACAGTGCGATTGCCGGAACCGTGAAAAAGTTCACTTATGCCGAGCTGAAGCGCGAGGTCGTCGCGCTGACTTCGGTGCTGAAGAACCGCGGCATCGGCAAGGGTGACCGCGTCATCATCTACATGCCGATGGTGGCCGAGGCGGCCATCGCCATGCTCGCCTGCGCCCGCATCGGCGCGGTGCATTCGGTGGTCTTCGGCGGCTTCGCCTCGCATGAGCTTGCCACCCGCATCGACGATGCCAGGCCGAAGCTGATCATTTCGGCATCCTGTGGCCTGGAGCCAGGCCGCGTCGTTGCCTACAAGCCGTTGCTCGACAAGGCGATCGAGATCTCCCGCCACAAGCCGGACGCCTGCCTGATCCTGCAGCGCGACCAGTTGCGCTGCGAGTTGAAGGAGCATTTCGACATCGACTACGCCGATGCCGTCGCCCGCGAACGGGCAGCGGGCGCCAATGTCGACTGCGTGCCGGTGCTTGCCACCGATCCGCTCTACATCATCTACACATCGGGCACGACCGGGCAGCCCAAGGGCATCGTGCGCGACAATGGCGGCCATATGGTCGCACTGAAATGGACGATGGAAAACGAGTTCGGCGTCAAGCCGGGCGAGGTGTTCTGGGCGGCATCCGATGTCGGCTGGGTGGTCGGCCATTCCTACATCGTCTACGGACCGCTGCTGCATGGCTGCACCAGCATCCTGTTCGAGGGCAAGCCTGTCGGCACGCCCGATGCCGGCACCTACTGGCGGGTGATAGCGGAGCATGGCGTGGTCGCGCTGTTCACCGCGCCGACCGCATTCCGCGCCATCAAGGGGCAGGACCCGAAGGGCGAGTTCATTGCCAAACACGACCTCTCGAAGTTCCGCACGCTGTTTCTTGCCGGCGAGCGCGCCGACCCGGAAACCATCAAATGGGCGGAGCAGAAGCTGAATGTGCCTGTGGTCGACCATTGGTGGCAGACAGAGACCGGCTCGCCGATGACGATCAATCCCGCCGGCCTTGGCCTGCTGCCGGTGAAATACGGCTCGCCCGGCGTGCCGATGCCCGGCTACGACATCCGCGTGCTCGACGATGCTGGCCATGAGGTGAAGCGCGGCACGCTGGGCAATGTGGTGATCAAACTGCCGCTGCCGGCCGGCTGCCTGCCAACGCTGTGGAATGCCGATCAACGGTTCCGCCAAGCCTATCTCGACGAGTTCCCCGGCTTCTACAAGACGGCGGATGCCGGCATGGTCGACGAGGACGGCTATCTCTACGTCATGGCCCGCACCGATGACATCATCAATGTCGCCGGCCACCGCCTGTCAACCGGCGCCATGGAAGAGGTGCTTTCGGCCCATCCCGATGTCGCCGAATGCGCGGTCATCGGCATTGCCGACGCCATGAAGGGCCAGGTTCCGCTGGGCTTCGTGGTGCTGAATGCGGGTGTGACCCGCGATATCGGCTCCATCGAGAACGAGGTGGTCGGCCTGGTGCGCGAACGCATCGGCCCGGTCGCCGCCTTCAAGACGGTGGTGACGATCAAGCGCCTGCCCAAGACGCGATCGGGCAAGATCCTGCGCGGCACCATGCAGAAGATCGCCGACAAGGAGGAATGGGCCATGCCGGCAACCATCGACGATCCGGTCATCCTCGACGAGATCACTGCGGCGCTGAAGGAACGTGGGATCGGCCTTTGAGCCACTGAAGGTGGGCCGCGGACGACCTTTTCGATCGGCAAGCAATACTTTTATTGTGCGACGCAGCAATGCACCCTAAAGTCGTTCGCGGGGGGCCATCGACAAAGGTCGCATGGCTCAGCAGAAGATTACATTTGGCGGCGTCGACATCCTGCGCTTTCTCGCCGCCGTCATGGTCATGGTCTACCACTATGGCTTCTGGGTGTGGGCGTATCCTGACGGTGTTTCGGCGCGCGCCACGGGCGGCGTTCCCCCGCAGCCGGCAATAGGCGCCTGGGTCGAATCCGGCTGGGTCGGCGTCCAGATCTTCTTCGTCATCAGCGGCTTCGTCATCGCCTTCAGCGCCGAAAGGTCGACACCCCTGCGGTTTTTCGAAGCCAGGGTGAAACGGCTGGCGCCGGCCGTGTGGATCTGTGCGCCGGTCACTGCGGCGGTGCTTTTGATCGTCGGCCTCAGCTGGCCGACCGATGCCGTCGTCAGGCTCGTCCGCACCGGCCTGTTCGCCCCTTACGCGCCATGGGTGGACAGCGTCTACTGGACGCTCGGCATCGAGATCGCCTTCTATGCCGTCGTCTGGACCTTGCTGCGGCTCGGCCGCTTCCATCTAATGGAAATTGTGGCGCTCGCCATCGGCCTGGTCAGCGCGCTGTTCTGGTGCCTCTACTGCCCGCTCGACTGGGCCGACCTTGCCGAAACACGCACGCTCGACCTGCTTCTGGTGCATCACGGCGTGTTCTTCGCCACCGGCGTCATGCTGTGGCTGATGCGCTTCAAGGCGGTGACAGCCGCCCGCCTAGCCTTCTGCGCCCTGTTCCTGGCCGGTGGTGTGCTGCAGATCGCCAGTTCGGTCGACGTTCATATCCTGAAGGTCGGGCGTGATATGCCCTTCGCCCCGCCGATCCTCATCTTCCTCATAGGCATCGCGCTGATGGCGTGGTCGCTGCGGCTCGACCTCTCCTGGAGCGGCTGGCGCCGGATCGGGCTGATGACCTATCCGCTCTACCTGCTGCACGATGTCGTCGGCGCGGCCCTGCTCGGCATCCTGGTCCGCGCCGGTCTGCCGCATCTGTTCTCGATGGCGGTCGTCGGCGCGACGATGATCGCGGCAAGCTGGCTAGTGGCGACCGAGGCCGAACCACGCATCCGGCTGCTGCTCGACCATACCGTTTTCCGTTATCGGCTTAAGGCAGCCTGACGACGGTCCGGCAGACCGGCCCGGCCGCCGACCTAAAGCATGTCGCGCCTGAGCGGATTCAGGCCCACCCCAGGCCTTTGTTCCACGGATCGCTCTCCCAAAACGGAGCTCACTTCCGAGCGACATGCATTGGCGGTGCCGACCCGGCGCAGCTGCATTTTCCACGATTGCGGAATTCTTCGTTTCGGGCATGATAACAGGCACTTATGCCTTCGGCATGAGAGCTTGCCTCGAGACGCCCGGCACGTGACCCTGTTCCAGCGAAAACCCCGCATCGCGGCGCGTCCGCGCCTCGATATCGATATGCAGGACGCTGTCGTCTATGCGATCGGCGACGTGCATGGCTGCTACAAGGAACTCCGCGCGCTGGAGCAGAAGATCCTGCTCGATTCGCTGCGCTTCCAGAGCCGCAAGATCATCGTCATGCTTGGCGACTACATCGACCGGGGGTTTCAGTCGGCGCGGGTGCTCGATCACCTCCTGGCGCCGCCGCCGAAAGGATTTCAGCGCATTTGTCTTGCGGGCAACCACGAAGTGGCAATGCTGAACTATCTCGACGGAAATCTGTCCCGCGAACCCTGGCTGGCGACGGGCGGCCTGCAAACCCTGTTTTCCTATGGCATCGATCCGGCGCGCCTCACCAGCCTCTACGGGAGCAGCGCGCAGATCGACCGGCGCATAAGGGAGATCATTCCGGACGATCACGTCAGCTTCCTGCGCGGGCTGCCGATCATGGTCCGTTCGCGGAAGTTCGTGTTTGTCCACGCCGGCATCAGGCCCGGCGTCGACCTTGCGGCGCAAACCGACCATGACCTGATCAACATCCGTTCGGACTTCTTCGAGGCAACGCACCTGCTCGACCGCTGGGTGGTGCACGGGCATACGCCGGTGGATGTCCCGAAGCTCGAAGGGCGCCGGCTCGGCATCGACACGGCCGCCTTCCAGAGCGGACGCCTGACCGCCGTCAGGATCGCCGACAAGCAAGGCAGGCTGATCTTCTCCTGACGCGCAACGATATTCAGGTGTGCTGGCCTGAAGATCGATACACTTCAGAGTGGACCCACTCGCGCAAAGGTCGACGTCAGACCGGCGCCTTGCCGCGCACTTCCGACTTTTCCAGATAGTAGCTCGAATATTTATCGAAGAATTTTTCCGAACCGCCGAACGAGCCGTATTTGGCCAGTTTCTTCAAATCGACCTTGTTCAGCACCGCGCCGACGATCTTGTTGGCGACATAGGGTTCGGATTCCAGCATCGACCTGACCATCGCGCGCGGGGTGCGCCCCCACTCGGTGACCAGTACAAAACCGTCGACCAATGGCGCGAAGGCCTTGGCGTCGACCACCGGTCCGAGCGGCGGCAGATCGACGACGATGTATTCGAACGTCTCCTTGGCGTTCTCGATGAAGCGCCGCATGCCGGCCGAGGAGAGAAGTTCGCTGGTATGCGAGAAGTGACCGCGCAGCACCGCCGGGATGATCGCCAGCTTCGTCTGCCTGTCGATCTTGCCGACGGACTGCCAGGTCTGGCCGCCGACCACCGCTTCCATCAAGCCCTGCTCGGTTTCCATGCCAAGGCCTCGGCTGAGGCCGGGATTGCGCAAGTCGCCGTCGATCAGCAGCGTCTTGGAGCCATTGGCGGCAAGCAAGCCGGCGAGATTTGCCGCGACCGTCGACTTGCCCTCGCCGGGAAGCACCGAGATGATGCCGATGACGCGGCTGCCTTGCCCTTCCATCACGACGTCGAAGGCGATCTTGGCGCTGCGCAGCGTTTCGGAGAACATCGAGGCTGGAGAATCGATGCTGACCCGCATGCGCGCCCGCTTTTCGGCTGAAGACAGCGATTGGGTGGTCTTGGCGTCCACCTGGGTCTCGCCCGGCTTTTCTTCCTTGCCGAGCTTGCCGCCGATCGTCGGCAGGTAGCCGAGGAATTTCAGGTTGACGCGGTCGCGCACGTCCTCGCCGGTCCTGAAGAAGCGTTCGTTGAACTCGTTCAGGC
>NZ_RZPL01001310.1:0-467 GCF_004022805.1 Mesorhizobium sp. M7A.F.Ca.CA.002.04.1.1
TTCATGAACTTCAATCGGGCCGGCGTTGCGAAGAACAGGTCGCGCACCTCGACCGTGGTGCCGCGATTGGCCGCCGCCGAGATCGGCATCGAGGGTGGCCGCGTCCTGCCTGTCAGGCCGGCGGCGCTGCCGCTTGCTGCCGTGCGCGAGCGGATCGAAAGTCGCGACACCGAGCCGATCGACGGCAGCGCTTCGCCGCGGAAGCCCAGCGAGCGAATGTCGTTGATATCCTCGGTGAGCTTGGAGGTGCAGTGACGTGCGATCGCCAGCGCCAGCTCCCGTTCGGGAATGCCGGAGCCGTCATCGGTGACGCGGATCAGGTTCAGCCCGCCGCCCGATGTGACGATCTCGACGCGCGAAGCACCGGCATCGAGCGCATTCTCGACCAGTTCCTTGACCACGCTCGCCGGACGCTCGATGACTTCGCCGGCGGCGATCTGGTTGATCATCGTTTCGGAAAGCTGGCG
>NZ_RZPL01001311.1:0-467 GCF_004022805.1 Mesorhizobium sp. M7A.F.Ca.CA.002.04.1.1
GCCCTGTCGCTGCGCCTCCAGGGCCATGCCTTGCGGCGGCTGCTCGGCCTTTTGTTCTTCATCCCAAGCGCGGTCCCTTCGGTGTCTGTCGGCCTTGGCCTGCTGGTTGCCTTCAGCCATCCGCCGCTGCTGCTCAACGGCACGATCGCGATCGTCATGATCGCGCATTTCGTGCTGATCTCGGCTTTCACCTTCGGCAATGTCTCGGCTGGACTGGCGCGGCTTTCGCCCGACTTCGAGCAGGTGGCATCGAGCCTCGGCGCTCGCCCGGCCTACCGGCTTTGGCACGTCACACTGCCCTTGCTCGCACCCTATCTGGTTGCCGCCTTCGGTCTCAGTTTCGCGCTGTCGATGGGGGAACTCGGCGCCACCGTCATGGTCTACCCGCCGGGTTGGGTGACGCTGCCGGTCTCGATCTTCAGCCTTACCGATCGCGGCGACATCTTTGCCGGTGCGGCACTGACAAT
>NZ_RZPL01001312.1:0-466 GCF_004022805.1 Mesorhizobium sp. M7A.F.Ca.CA.002.04.1.1
GGCCTGGAAGATCGCGCCGGCGCTCGCCGCCGGCTGCACCGTGGTGCTGAAGCCGGCCGAGTTCACGCCGCTGACCGCCATCCTGTTCGCCGAGATTTGCGAGCGTGCCGGCGTGCCGAAGGGCGTCGTCAACATCGTCCAGGGCGGCCCTGAGGCCGGCGTCGCCATCGTCAACCATCCCGGCGTCCAGAAGATCGCCTTTACCGGCTCTTCCGAGGTCGGCAAGATCATCCGCAAGGCCACCGCCGGCTCGGGCAAGAAACTGTCGCTGGAGCTCGGCGGCAAATCGGCTTTCATCGTCTTCGAGGATGCCGATCTCGACAGCGCCGTCGAAGGCCTGGTCGACGGCATCTGGTTCAACCAGGGCCAGGTCTGCTGCGCCGGTTCGCGGCTCCTGGTGCAGGAAGGCATAGCCGACGCCCTGATCGCCAAGGTCAAGACGCGGATGAGCCGGCTGCGCGTCGGC
>NZ_RZPL01001313.1:0-461 GCF_004022805.1 Mesorhizobium sp. M7A.F.Ca.CA.002.04.1.1
GTCATCAGGATCGACCAGCGTTGCCATGGATGCGGCGAATACCAGCTCCAGAATGCGTAGAAGACGAGCACGCAGAACGCGAAATAGAGATAGAACCAGAGGAACGGCTTCGATACGAGGATGGCGATGCCGATGATGGGCGGCGCGCCGGCCGCGGCGGGCGGCAATCCGAAAACCGTACCTAATTGTTCACCACCGAAGAACCAGAACAGGATCGCCGCAAGGCTCCAGACGGCGGCCGAAGTGAAGAACAGCTTCGGCTGCGGGAAAAAGGATACGAACACTGTGGCGAATTCCTCGATCTAGGCACAAATCAGCTGACGACAGCGGGCATAAAGTCACACATTAGTGGGAAAGAAAATGCCCGTGCCCGATGCCCGGCACAGCAAGCTCACAATCATGGCGATTTTGGCGCAGCCGACCATGTGATGGCGCCGGAGACGACCAGCACGATCGCGGCT
>NZ_RZPL01001314.1:0-460 GCF_004022805.1 Mesorhizobium sp. M7A.F.Ca.CA.002.04.1.1
CTCGCCGTCTATGTCGGCGCCAATTTGCCGGCGGTTGACGAAGGCGTCTATGAGATTCCCGACGAGTTCCTGGCCAGAAAGATCATCTCATGGTCGACCTTCGGCAGCGCGCGGCAGGCCAATCATCCGTTTACGCAATTGTTCCAGCCCAAGGAATTCGCATCGCTCGATTATTCCACGCTAAAACTGGTGCGCACGCCGGAAGCGCTGGTCGAGCGGCTGGACAATGGCGCCTGCCAAGGTTGCCATCAGGCCGGTTCCACTGCCGGCTTCCATTTCATCGGCCTTGACGACAAGACGACATCGCCGCTCAACCGCATCGAGGTCGACATCTCGCCGCATCTTCATGCCGAGATCCCGCGCCGCCAGGCCTGGCTGCGCGCTACAGCTGAGGGCAGGGAGCCAAACCGCTTCCGTCCGCTCTCCTTTGCGCCGCCGGCAGCCTGGACGGACGCCGCGG
>NZ_RZPL01001315.1:0-456 GCF_004022805.1 Mesorhizobium sp. M7A.F.Ca.CA.002.04.1.1
GCCGTGATGATGCGCAATGAGACCGCCCAGGGCCAGCCGATCGAATTCGTGCGCATGACCAGCCACGCCTATGTCACCTACGAGCAGTTCGGGCTGCACACGCCGGAACTCGAGGCACTGGGCAATCAGGCCAATGAGCGCATTTTCCGGCGCGACTGCCTGGAGATCGACGTCACCGTGGGCGGCGTGCCGCTGACGCTCTATCTCGTGCATTTCAAGTCGATGGGTTCGCCGCGCAACGGGCTCGACGGGCGCGAGGCGACGATGCCGGTGCGCATCGCGGAGGCGCAGGCCGTGCGGCGCATCATCGAGGAGCGCTTCGGCAAGGACTATGCCGCCGACAAACGCTGGGCAATCTGCGGCGACATGAACGATTACCGCCAGCGTGTGAAGGTGGCCGGCGATGCGATCGACGGCTATCGCTTCGAGGTGGTCGACGAAGCCCTGTCCTGCATC
>NZ_RZPL01001316.1:0-456 GCF_004022805.1 Mesorhizobium sp. M7A.F.Ca.CA.002.04.1.1
GCATGATATAGAGCGGCACGTGGAACAGCCGCAGCGCCAGTTCGATGCCGCCGATGATGATCACCGCCACGACAAGAATGGCCGCCACCTCCTTGCCCGACTTGATGCCGGGGCCGCTGGCGAAGGCGGAAAGGTTGGTCAGGCTGACCTCATGGCCGTCGCCCGCCTTGGCGCCCGACTTGGACTTTGAGAATTCCGGAATGGCATCGCCCCCGCTCACGGCCTGATCCTCACGATTTCGGCGCTCGGGCGCTCCGGGGCTTTTGGCCGCGTGCGTTCGCCGACAATGTCCATCTTGATCCGGTTGGTGAGGTCGAAGACCTCCTTCGTCGCCATGATCTCCAGCGAACGCGGCCGTGGGAACGGCACGCGGTATTCCTTGGCGACGCGGCCAGGCCGGGCGCTCAGCACCACCACCCGGTCCGAGAGAAAAATCGCTTCCTCGATGCTGTGGGT
>NZ_RZPL01001317.1:0-455 GCF_004022805.1 Mesorhizobium sp. M7A.F.Ca.CA.002.04.1.1
AGACCGACGTCATCGACATCTATTTCCTGCACGAATGGGATGGCGTGACGCCGCTGGAGGAAACCATCGGCGCGCTCGACACGCTGGTTGCCCAGGGCAAGATCCGCTATGTCGGCTGCTCCAACTATTCCGGCTGGCAGGTGATGAAGGCGCTCGGCATCAGCGACAGCCGTCATCAGCCGCGCTTCATCACGCAGCAGATCCACTACACGCTGGAAGCGCGCGAAGCGGAGTACGAACTGCTGCCGATTTCCGTCGACCAGGGGCTGGGCGTTCTGGTCTGGAGCCCGCTTGCCGGCGGATTGCTGTCCGGCAAATACCGCCGTGACAGCCCCACCGCCCGCCAACTCGCGGGCTGGTCGGAACCACCGATCCGCGACGAGGACCGGCTGTGGCGGATCGTCGATGTGCTTGTGGAGATCGGCGCGCAGCGCGGCGTGTCGGCAGCGCAGGTG
>NZ_RZPL01001318.1:0-450 GCF_004022805.1 Mesorhizobium sp. M7A.F.Ca.CA.002.04.1.1
CATCAAGACACCGACACGTGGCGCGCTGGCATCCAGCCTGTCGGGCGGCAACCAGCAGAAGATCGTCATCGGCAAATGGCTGGCGCACGGCGCCAAGCTGTTCATCTTCGACGAACCGACCGTCGGCGTCGATGTCGGCACCAAGGCCGAGATCTACCGCCTGTTCGGCGCGCTTTTGTCAAAGGGCGCCGGCATCATCCTGATCTCGTCCTATCTGCCGGAAGTCTATGAACTCGCCGATACGCTGCATGTGTTCCGGCGCGGCAAACTGGTGGCGACGCACGGTTTTCACGCCGCCAGCCACGAGGATATTCTCACTCAGGCGCTCGCCGAGAAACAAGAAAAGTTGGGAGGACAGATATGAGCACCGAGGCGATCGCCGTCGAAAAACCGAAGCGCAACTATAATGTCCTGTTCGGGCTGACGCTATTGGCGCTGCTGGTTCTGCTC
>NZ_RZPL01001319.1:0-445 GCF_004022805.1 Mesorhizobium sp. M7A.F.Ca.CA.002.04.1.1
GATCCCGCGAGACCAGCGCGATCTCGGCCTCGGCAACGACGCATCTGGCACGCGCTACCGCCTCTTTCGGGCCGAAGCCGCGCGCGGCACGCCGCAGCAGCGCCTTGGCGCGATCGAGATCACCGAGCTGCGCCATGGCAATGCCGCGCAGCGCCAGCGCCGGCGGGTCTTCGCGCAAGGCGACGCGATCCAGCGCGCCGAGCGGGTCGCCTCCGGCCAGTGCCAGCGCAGCCGCGGTGATCAGCGAATCCATTCAAATCCCGTCACACTTGTAACTCCCACCCTTGTGCGTCGCCGCCCTAACTTAAATCCGTACCGTCAACCGGCAAGCCGCATCGGCAACTATCGGCAACGCGCGGCACGCCAAGGGAGAACCGACAATGCCAACCGACACTCCTCTCCACCCGGCCGAAGGCACCGTGAGGATGCGCCACCCCTGCTGCGA
>NZ_RZPL01000131.1:0-10157 GCF_004022805.1 Mesorhizobium sp. M7A.F.Ca.CA.002.04.1.1
GCACCAGGCCTATCTTCGTCTCATGCAACTCGTTGATCAGCGCCATGTCGGAGAAGATGTCGGTGTCGCCCATGTGATATAGCGTTTTGTCTTCCGCGAAATGCAGGACGAGGCCGCCCGGATTGCCGAGATAGGTGTTCTGGCCGCCCTCGCCCGGGAACGAGGATGAGTGCAGCGCCTGGACAAAAGTGGTGGTGAAGCTGCCGCAATCGACGGTGCCGCCGATGTTGCCGGGATTGATCTTCTTGTCGCTGACGCCCTTGCCGACCAGATACATGCAGATCTCGAAATTGGCGACGAGCTGGGCGCCGCTTTTGCCGAGCACCTCCACCGCGCCGCTGATGTGGTCGCTGTGGCCATGCGTCAGCAGCACATGCGTGACACCCTCAGCCGGGCCCTCCCAGCCACCCGTCCATGACGGATTGCCTATCAGATAGGGGTCGATGAGGATCTTGGCATCAGCGGTATCGATCCGAAAGGCCGAGTGGCCGTACCAGGTCAGTTTCATGAATGCATTCCTCGATTTTTGACTTGCCAAAGGATAGAACGCCAATGGCCCCGAGATCAAAGGGTTACTTGTCCGCCACGCGTTTGACAAAACACCTGGTGGTGAAAGGCGAAGGACGGCCGGTGGGCATTATCGCGATCGAAGAATTGCCGGCGCGGTTAGCCGGCGGCAAGACGCTGGCGGGGCTTGACCTCGGCGACAAGACGATCGGCGTCGCGGTCTCGGACCAGAGGTTTTCCTTCGCCCATCCGCGTCCGGTCATCATGCGAAGGAAATTTTCGCTCGATGCGGCGGTGCTGCTCGCCTTGCTGCAGAAGGAGAATGCCGGCGCCGTGGTGATTGGGCTGCCGATCAACATGGACGGCTCGGAAGGTCCGCGTGCGCAGAAATCGCGCGCCTTCGTCCGTAACATGGCACAAATGAGCGACCTGCCCTTCGTGCTCTGGGATGAAAGGCTATCGACGGTCGCGGCCGAAAGGACGCTGATCGAGATGGATTTCTCGCGCCGCAAGCGCGCCGGCAAGATCGATTCGGCGGCAGCCGCGTTTATTCTGCAGGGAGTTTTGGACCGGCTTCAGTCGCTCCACGCATCCGCTCGAACGGAACCGGATCCGCCCAGCGCTGTCTGACCCAGCCGGCGATTTCGCGGCGACGGCGGAATGCCCAAAGCGCCATCAGCAGCAACCCGTCGAAGACGCACGTCTTCGCCACCATGCCGGGGATGATCGCCGGATCGATGCCGAGCATCTGACCGTAGAGCCGGAAGAAGAAGTCGTGCATCTGTCGGCTGAGCATCGCGTAGCCGAAATTGATGTCATTGGCCGACAGATAGAACCAGCCCCAGAAAATCGCCATCGGCGCCGCCCAGCATCCGAAGATGTAGCGCATCAGCGGCCTCCCCTGGGATTGGAGCCGGTTTTGGACACCGTTCGGCCTGATATGAGTGAAAGCAGCGAATTGTGGGCTGCGGCTTTTGCCATGCCGTGCGCGACGGCATGGATCTCGCCTTCGCCCGAAGCCGCTGCCGCAACCACGGACCGCCGTTCGGCAAGCATGGCGACATAGGATGCCAGAAGTGCTGCCAGCTGCACGGCAACAGCCATGAACAGCCCGTTTATGCCTTGCGCAGCACCCCCGATGACGATCAGCGACAACACGCCGGACGCGCAGATGAAGGCGATGCGGGCAACGCTGTCGGCGTCCGGGCTGGTCGCGTCGTTGACCAGGGCTTCGACAAAGGCCCAGAAAAACAGAACCGCGACGACCAGCAATGCGGTGGCAAGCGGCGCCACGACAACGAAATTGTCGAGGTTGACGAAGCGGGTACCCTCGATTGTGGCACCGATCACGCCGAGCGCCGCCGCCACACCACGGTTTCCGTCGATGCAGATGAGCGCAAGCAGGGCGAAAACAATCGTCCAGTGCAAGGTCAGAAAAGAGGTCAGTACCTGTCGCATCGGTGTTCCTGCTTCGCAAAGCAGGAGACGGCCAATCTGAACCATTGCCTGCTTGCGCCGGGACAGTGGGCCTTGCCGCTCGCCATCGCAACGGAAACCATTTGTTAAGGTTAACGGAAATTAGCCATATGCGAGAGGATACGGACCAACGCCTCAAAACTGTGGATGGCGCCGGTTTTTGCGATGCTCGCGGCTCAGTTCACTGGCGGATAGAGCGTGTCGATGATCATGCGTGCATCGTGGCGCGAATCGATCATGCCATAGGTGTTGCGCCATTGGCCGGCCAATCGCGTCTCGACGAAAGCGTCGGCGATCCGCCCTGCCCCCAGACGGCGCAATTCCGCCGCCGCAGCCGACAGAGCCAGCTGCTCGGTGAGCAGCCGAGCCGAACCTTCGTCGGTTGAAGCGACCTGCATCGCCGCCTTCAGCACGCCGATCGTGCCGCGTCCGCCGGCGCCGAGATCGCGGTCGATGCCGGCCAGCACATCCTCGAACAGGCCGGGCGCACGGCCAAGCACGCGCAGCACGTCGAGCGCCATGACATTGCCCGAGCCCTCCCAGATCGCGTTGACCGGGGCCTCGCGATAATAGCGGGCGAGCGGCGCCTCCTCGACATAGCCATTGCCGCCGAGGCACTCCATCGCCTCATAGAGCAAAGGCGGCGCGATCTTGCAGACCCAGTATTTGACGACCGGCGTCATGGCGCGGGCAAACGCCGCTTCACCGCGGTCGCTGGCCGCCTCGTCGAAGGACCGCGCCAGCCGGAACGACAGTGCGGTGGCGGCGGCGACATCGAGTGCCATGTCCGCCAGCACGCGCTGCATCAACGGCTGCTCGATCAGGGTCGAACCGAACACCTGACGATGGCGGGCATGATGAACGGCCTCGGCGAGGCCCGCGCGCATGATCGCCGACGAGGCGATGGCACAATCGAGCCGGGTGAGCGTCACCATGTCCATGATCGTCTTCACACCGGCACCGGGTTCGCCGACCATCTCGCCGATGGCATTGACGAATTCGACTTCGGAGGATGCGTTGGAACGGTTGCCGAGCTTGTCCTTCAGCCGCTGGAAGCGGAAGCCGTTGCCCGAGCCGTCACCGAGAACGCGCGGTACGAGGAAGCACGACAGCCCCTCCGGCGCCTGCGCCAGCACCAGGAAGGCATCCGACATCGGCGCCGACATGAACCATTTGTGCCCGGTCAGACGATAAAAACCGCTGCCGGCGCGTTCCGCCCTCGTCACATTGGCGCGCACATCGGTGCCGCCCTGTTTCTCGGTCATGCCCATGCCGAGCGTCAGCCCGGTTTTCTCGACCGGCGGCTTTTGGCTCTGGTCATATTTGCGCGTCGTCACGCGCGGCGCCCATTCACGAAACAGTTTCGGGCTGGCCATCAAGGCCGCCAGCGAAGCGTTGGTCATGGTGATGGGGCACAGATGCCCGGTCTCGAGCTCCGCCGTCAGATAAAACCGGGCGGCACGGACCTGATGGCGGCGGCCGATCTCGGTGTCGCCGTTTTCCCACACCGAGGAATGCAGCCCATTGGCCACGGAGCGGCGCATCAAGGCGTGATAGGCGGGATGGAACTCGACCACGTCGATGCGCCGTCCTTGGCGATCATGCGTCCTCAGCTTCGGCGTCTCGACATTGGCGAGGCGCGCCAGTTCCTGCGCCTCCTGCGTCAGCACGAAACGGCCGAGACCGTCGAGTTCCCGGCGCACCGGATCGGAAAAACGCTCCGCGAGCTGGATCAGCAACGGATCGCCCCGCCAGGCGTTGCCGCCCGTCAGCGGCGGCGGCTGGTTCGTCACGTCGTCGGTCACGCCCAATCCTTCTATCGTCAGAAAGCCACGAATCCGAGGCTGTCGGCTAGATATAGCCAAGCCATGCAGCGCGCGCGATGAAAATACCGGCCGATACAATCGGCCATCTACACGAAAAAAATGAGGAGAACGGTTCCAATGCAAAGCTGGCGCTTGCAGCCGCAAAGTCTCCACCCTATAGCAGCCCCTTGAGATGACCGACGCTTCGTCCCCCTATCCTCAACGCCATCTTCTGGGCATCCGCGACCTTTCCCCTGCCGACATCGAGCTGTTGCTCGACAGGGCGGACCGGGCGGTCGCGATCTCGCGGCAGTCCGAGAAGAAAACCTCGACGCTGCGCGGCCGCACACAGATCAACCTGTTCTATGAAGCCTCGACGCGCACGCAGTCGTCGTTCGAACTGGCCGGAAAGCGGCTTGGCGCCGATGTCATGAACATGTCGGTGGCAAGCTCTTCGGTGAAGAAGGGCGAAACGCTCATCGACACGGCGATGACGCTGAATGCCATGCGGCCCGACATATTGATCATCCGCCACCAGTCGGCCGGTGCGGCCGCGCTTCTCGCGCAGAAGGTCGGCTGCTCCGTCGTCAATGCCGGCGACGGCGCGCATGAGCACCCGACACAGGCGCTGCTCGACGCGCTGACCATCCGCCGCGCCAAAGGCCCGCTGTCGAAGCTGATCGTGGCGATCTGCGGCGACATCCTGCATTCGCGCGTGGCGCGCTCCAACATCATGCTGCTCAACGCGCTCGGCGCGCAGGTGCGCGTCGTTGCGCCGTCGACGCTGCTGCCCACTGGCATCGAGAAGATGGGCGTCATCGTCACCCGTTCGATGGCCGAAGGCCTCAAGGACGCCGATGTGGTGATGATGCTGCGCCTGCAGCGCGAGCGCATGGAAGGCGCCTTCGTGCCTTCGGTGCGCGAGTATTTCCGCTATTTCGGCCTCGATGCGGAAAAACTGAAGGCGGCCAAAGACGACGCGTTGGTGATGCACCCCGGACCGATGAACCGTGGCGTCGAGATCGCTTCGGAAATCGCCGACGGCCCGCAAAGCGTCATCCAGGAACAGGTCGAAATGGGCGTTGCTGTGCGCATGGCGGTCATGGAAGCGCTGCTCGATCCCCGTCGCAATCAAGAGGGCCGCGGCGCATGAGCATAACGGTCTTTGAGCGCGCCCGCATCGTCGACCCCTCGCGCGGCATGGACGAGATCGGCGCCGTCATCGTCGATGGCCGCAAGATCGTTGCCGCCGGCAAGCCAGCGCTCAACCAGGGCGCGCCCGAGGGCGCCACCATTATCGACTGCGCCGGCAAGGCGATCATTCCAGGCCTTATCGACGGCCGCGTCTTCATCGGCGAACCGGGCGGCGAGCATCGCGAAACCATTGCGTCGGCGAGTGTCGCGGCGGCGGCTGGCGGCGTCACCTCCATCGTCATGATGCCCGATACCGACCCGGTGATCGACAATGTGGCGCTTGTCGAGTTCGTGCTGCGCACCGCCAAAGACACGGCTATCGTCAACGTCTTTCCGGCTGCGGCGATCACCAAGGGCCTCGACGGGCGCGAGATGACCGAGTTCGGCCTGCTGCGCGAAGCCGGCGCGGTCGCCTTCACCGATGGCCGCCACACCATATCGAGTGCGCTGGTGATGCGCCGCGCGCTGACCTATGCGCGCGACTTCGGCGCCACCATCGTGCATGAGACGCAGGATGCGGACCTCGGTTCATCCGGCGTGATGAATGAAGGCCTCTACGCCAGCTGGCTCGGCCTTTCCGGCATTCCGCGCGAGGCCGAATCCATCCCGCTGGAACGCGACCTTGCGCTGGCGCGGCTGACGCGCGGTTCGTACCATGCGGCGAAGATCTCGACGGCGATGGCGGCAAACGCCGTGACGCGTGCCAAGGCCGACGGGGCGACGGTGACGTCGGGCGTGGCGATCCACAATCTGTCGCTCAATGAAAACGATGTCGGCGAATACCGCACCTTCTTTCGCCTGACGCCGCCATTGCGTGCCGAGGAAGACCGGCTGGCGATGATCGAGGCGGTCAGGGACGGTACGATCGACGTCATCGTCTCCTCGCACGATCCGCAGGATGTCGACACCAAGCGCCTGCCCTTCGCCGATGCGGCGGCCGGCGCCATCGGGTTGGAGACGCTGCTGGGCGCGGCCTTGCGGCTCTACCACAATGGCGACGTGCCGTTGCTGAGGCTGATCGAGACCCTGTCCACGGCCCCGGCAAAACTGTTCGGACTGCCCGGTGGCACGCTGAAGCCCGGCGCTGTCGCCGATCTTGCGCTTGTCGACCTCGACGAACCCTGGATCGTCAGCGAAAGCGGCATTCGTTCGCGCTCAAAAAACACCTGTTTCGAAGGTGCGCGCCTGCAAGGCAAGGTCTTGCAAACGCTGGTTGCGGGCCGCACAGTGTTCTCCGTCTGAGCCGGACAACCCGCGCACCGCGCCTGATCCGGCCAAACTGGGGGAAATGCGGGGGAAACAATGACTTACAGCCTCATCCCAGCGCTTGTGTTCGGCTATCTCCTGGGCTCGATTCCGTTCGGACTTCTGCTCACCCGCGCGGCCGGCCTTGGCGATGTGCGCCAGATCGGCTCGGGCAACATCGGCGCCACCAATGTTCTGCGCACCGGCAACAAGGGCCTAGCCGCGGCGACGCTGTTGCTCGACGCGCTGAAGGGCACGGCCGCCGTGCTGATTGCTGGCTATTTCGCGCCTGACCTGGCGATCTGGGCCGGTCTCGGCGCCTTTCTCGGTCATCTCTTCCCGGTATGGCTGGGCTTCAAGGGCGGCAAGGGCGTCGCCACCTATCTCGGCGTGCTGATCGGCCTTGCCTGGCAGGTAGCGCTGATCTTCGCCGTCGTCTGGCTGGTGATGGCATTCCTCTTCCGTTATTCCTCGCTTGCGGCGCTGACGGCGGCGGTCATCGTGCCGATCGCCCTCTATGTCCTGAGCACGCCGCAAATTGCCGGATTGTTCGTGGTGATGAGCGTCATCGTTTTCATCAAGCACCGGGAAAACATTTCGCGCCTGCTTGCCGGCACCGAGGGCAAGATCGGAGCCAAGGGATGAGCGAGCCGACCGCCGGGCCGCGCCTCAGCGACCGGCAGCGGCTGAGCTGGCTACGACTGATCCGCACCCAGAATGTCGGCCCTGCCTCCTTTCGCGACCTGATCAACCGCTTCGGCTCAGCCGAAGCGGCGCTTGAAATACTGCCGGAACTGATGATTTCGGGCGGCGCCATCCGGATCGCCCGCATCCCGTCCGTTGCCGAGGCCGAGGCCGAACTGGAAACAGCTGGAAAGGCCGGCGCCCGCTTTGTCGGCATCGGTGAAGCAGACTACCCACCCCTCTTGCGCAACATGGATCATCCGCCGCCCCTGCTGGCGGTAAAGGGCAACGCAGCTGTTTTCCGGCTGCCGGGTGTCGCCATAGTCGGGGCACGCAACGCGTCGCTGGCCGGCATCAAGATGGCGCGCATGCTGGCAGCCGACCTCGGCCGCGACGGCTACGCAATCGTCTCCGGCCTGGCGCGCGGCATCGACACAGCGGCGCATCAGGGCAGTCTTGCGACCGGCACGATCAGCGTGCTGGCCGGCGGCCTCGACCAGCCTTATCCGCCTGAAAATGCAGGCCTGTGCGAAGAGATTGCCGAGCGTGGCGCCATCATTTCGGAGATGCCGTTCGGCTGGCAGCCGCGCGCTCAGGATTTTCCGCGCCGCAACCGCCTTGTCGCGGGTGCGGTCCTTGGGCTGGTGGTGGTCGAGGCAGCGCAACGCTCTGGGTCCCTGATCAGCGCCAGGCTTGCCGGCGAAATGGGCCGACTGGTCTTCGCTGTACCGGGCTCACCGCTCGATCCACGCGCCGCCGGCGCCAATGGCCTGCTCAAGGATGGCGCCACCCTGGTCACCGAGGCATCGGATATTTCCAGGGCAATCGCGCCGCTGACCGGCATGCGGGCGCCCGACGTGCCGCCGTTCGAAGAGCCGCCCGACTTCTTGGCCGCACCACCGCCCGGCGAAAGCGATCGCGCCCGAGTCATCGAGGCGCTCGGCCCGACGCCCGTCTCGGTCGACGAGATCATCCGCCACACTGGCCTGCACCCGGCCCAAGTGTTCATGGTGCTGCTGGAACTCGACCTCGCCGGCCGGCTAGAACGCCATGCGGGAGGACATGTTTCGCTGGTGTTTGGGGATTCTTCTGTCTGACCGACACCTCCGGTGTGACGCTGTTCGCTTCCCAGCAAGAAGATTCGCCCACGTCATCCGGGGACAGAAAAAACGCACCAACCAGATTTACAACTGACATGTTAGTGAGATATCACTGCCTTCGAACTTCTTTTCGGAGACTCCCGGTGACATCACGTTTTGGCCTTTCGGCCGCCCTCGCCACGCCTTTCGATGCCTCCGGGCAGATCGCCACCGCCCTCATGGTCGCCCAGGCCAAGCGTTGCCTGGCGGAGGGGTGCACCAGTGTTACGCTTTTTGGCACCACCGGCGAAGGCGCATCGGTTGGCACCGGGGAGCGGCGGTCGGTGACCGAAGCCATGCTGGCTGCCGGCATCCTGCCGCATCAGCTTGTTGCCGGCGTGCTGGTCGATGCGGCCGAAGACGCCGCTGAGCAGGCCCGGCATGCCTTGCAGCGCGGCGCCCGCAACATTCTGCTGGCGCCGCCGAGCTACTTCAAGAATGTCGGCGACGATGGTCTTTTCGGCTGGTTTTCCACTGTCTTTGCCGTGCTCGGTCCCCTCGCCCGTGGCGTTCTGCTCTACAACATTCCGTCGGTCACCATGGTGCAGCTCTCGCTTGACCTGATCGGCCGATTGCGTACGGCTTTTCCGGATGTCATTGCGGGGGTCAAGGATTCCGGCGGGGATTGGGACTACAGCGAGGCGCTGCTCGGCGCCCATGGCGATCTGGTGATCTTGATCGGTGACGAGCGGCATCTGGCACGAGCCGTGCGAATTGGTGCTCAAGGCGCAATCTCCGGCATGGCCAATTTCGTTACCAGCGAAATCCGGGCCATGGCCGGGGACGGGCGCGACGACACACGCGTCGAGCGTTTCGTGCTCGAATTGCTCAAACACCCGGTAACGCCGGCGGTGAAGGTCATGGTGGCGCGCAAAACCGGCGACGACCGCTGGCTGGCGGTCCGTCCGCCGCTGGAGCCGATCGGTTCGCAGGGGCGACAACAGCTGGCTGACGCCTATGATGGGCTGTTTGCCAGGGAATCAGCCTGACCGGCAAAGGGATACGCGCTGAAATGGAAGACGGCAGCGAGCCGACCACGCTTAGGGAAAAAGCCTATGCCAGCTTCACGCGGCATTTGCTGGCCCGCGATCTGCTGCCGGGCCAGTTCGTATCGCAGCGCGAACTGGTCGCCTTCACCGGTCTGCCGCTCGGCGCCATTCGCGAAATCGTGCCGCGTCTCGAGGCCGAAGGGCTTCTGACGACGATCCCGCAGCGCGGCATGCAGATCGCCCATATCGACATCAGCCTGATCCGCGAGGCTTTTCAGTTCCGCCTGTTCATGGAACGCGAAGCGGTGGCGCTGTTCACCGTCAGCGCTTCCGATGACGAACTTGCCCGCCTGCGGCGTGAACACGAGGAGATGCTGGCTCAAGCCCTTTCGCAGGCGCCGACGCCGGAAATGGAAGCCAGGGCGCAGAGCATCGACTGGGCGATGCACGACACTTTCATCGATGCGCTGGGCAACGAGATCATCGCCAAGGCCTATCTGGTCAACTCGGTGAAGATCCGGCTGATCCATCAGGAGCGCTTCCGCATCGACGGGCGCGTCGTGCCGGTCATGCGTGAGCACCTTGCGGTCATCGAAGCCATGGAAAGCCGCGACCCGCAGAAGGCGGTCGAGGCGATCAGCCTGCACATCGACAAGGCGCGCCGGCTGGCGCTGCAAATCTGAGGAAGCATGAGCCGCGTCGCGGTCGCGACGCATTCGACAACGACAGCAACCGGGAGGAAGAAATGTCGTCCAATCTGTTCAACCCAACCAGGAGGCAACTCCTCCAGGGAACCGCGGCACTTGCCGCCGCCGGCCTTGTGGGTGTTCGCCCAGGCTTTGCCGCGGCCGTCGACTGGAAGCGCTTTGCCGGCACGACGCTCGACGTCAATCTGGTGAAAAGCCCGCGCAGCGACACCCTGATAAAATATCTCGCCGAGTTCGAGGAGTTGACCGGGATCAAGGTCAATGCCGAGGCAACGCCTGAGCAGCAGCAGCGCCAGAAGACGGTGATCGAATTGAGCTCCGGCAAGCCGAGCTTCGACGTCGTGCATCTGAGCTACCATGTGCAGAAGCGGCAGTTCGAAAAAGGCGGCTGGCTTGCCGACATATCAGGCT
>NZ_RZPL01001320.1:0-444 GCF_004022805.1 Mesorhizobium sp. M7A.F.Ca.CA.002.04.1.1
AACAGAAACAGCTTCGGCTCGCGCACCACGGCGCGGCCGATGGCGACGCGCTGACGCTGGCCGCCGGAGAGTTCGGCCGGCCGCCTTTCGAGATAGGGCTCCAGCGACAGCATCGACGAGGCGATGCCGATGCGGCGCTCGATCTCCGGGGTCGGCGTGCCGGCCTGCTTGAGGCCGAGGCCCATATTGTTCTTCACCGTCAGATGCGGATAGAGCGCATAGGTCTGGAACACCATGGCGATGCCGCGCTTGGCCGGCGGCGTGGCCGAAACGTCCGCGCCATCGATGACGACGCGGCCCGAGGTCGAATCCTCCAGTCCGGCGATGACCCTGAGCAGGGTCGACTTGCCGCAGCCGGACGGCCCGACGAAAACGACGAACTCGCCGTCGTTCACTTCGAGGTTGATGCCCTTCAGCACCTCGACCGGCCCAAAGGCCTTCTTC
>NZ_RZPL01001321.1:0-443 GCF_004022805.1 Mesorhizobium sp. M7A.F.Ca.CA.002.04.1.1
AGCCGGGCGATCCCCGCGCCCGCCAGTGCCATGAGCCGCATCGCCTCACCATCGCTGACCAGCGTGTTGCCGGTGATCGGAATCATGATGACGCGGCCTTCCGCGTCGAGGAACGGCCAGCCATCGAGGTGCCTGACGAAGCCGAAGCCCATGCGGTTGTGTTTGTCGAGATCGGCTGGCGTCAGCGGTATGCCGTGCGTCTCGAGGTAAGAAGGTGCTGCAACAACGACCACCGGGCTTTGCCCGAGCTTGCGCGCCACCAGCCGTGACTCACTCAATGGCCCGGCACGGATGGCAACATCGGCGCGCTCCGCCATCAGGTCGACGACGCTGTCGGTCAGCACCAGATCGACCGAAATCTCGGGGTAGCGTTCCAGGAACCGAGGCAGAAGCGGGACCAGCCGATGCACCCCGAAGGGCACGTAGCTGTTAATGCGCACACG
>NZ_RZPL01001322.1:0-442 GCF_004022805.1 Mesorhizobium sp. M7A.F.Ca.CA.002.04.1.1
GTTGTTTTGGATCGGGCTGCCCATCGGAACGTCGCCTGAAAGCACAAGCACATCCTGGAGTGCCACTGCCGGGGCCTGGGGAGCGGAATCAACGACGACCTGGGGCGGCGGTGCCACCATGTTCTTCGCGACATAGCCAGCGCCACCCGCCGCGGCCACCGCCACGCTCAGAATTATCAATCGCGATGCTGGCATCTGTCCGAACCCTTGCCCTGGCAAACCACGTAGCCAAGCCGGACTTTGCAGCGGCAATCGTCAAAACAAGGTTAATGTAATGCTTACGATCGTGATTAATTTAACGTTTACATAAATTAGCCGGACTATAGCCGGACCGGCCAAAACAGCCGGGCCGACCCCGTTGAGAACGGGGTCTCGGCAATGCTGACAGACAATAAAATAATATCGTGGTCAGGCCGCCAGCCTGGCCAGCGCCCATATCATC
>NZ_RZPL01001323.1:0-442 GCF_004022805.1 Mesorhizobium sp. M7A.F.Ca.CA.002.04.1.1
CCTTCTGGGTCGGCGGCACCCGCGAGAATGCCGGGGATGTCGGCGAGCTTGAGCGGCTGCCGGGTGCGGCCGGGATCAAGGTTTTCATGGGCTCGTCCACTGGCGACCTGCTGGTCGAGGATGACGAGGGCGTGGCGTCGATCCTGAGAAACACGCGCCGGCGCGCCGCCTTTCATTCGGAAGACGAATTCCGGCTGCGCGAGCGCCTTGGCGAACGCATCGAAGGCGACCCGGCATCGCACCCTGTCTGGCGCGACGAGATCGCCGCCTTGCGCTGTACCGAACGGCTGGTACGCATTGCGCGAAACGCCCGTGCCCGCATCCATGTTCTACACATCTCGACCGCCGAGGAGATTGTGTTCCTCGAACAACACAAGGATGTCGCGACCTGCGAGGCGACGCCACATCATTTGACGCTGAGCGCCGACGACTATCTCAGGCT
>NZ_RZPL01001324.1:0-441 GCF_004022805.1 Mesorhizobium sp. M7A.F.Ca.CA.002.04.1.1
CAATGAGATCGGCCTGGCGCATGCCGGCCATCGCATCGACCTGCAGCCGCTCCAGCCCGGCTTCCGACAGGATGATGCCTTGCTGCAGCAGGTCGATCTCGCGCGGCGACTTGATGGCCCGCAACCTGTCGAGCACGGCCGAGCCGTCGACCATCGTGCAGGCCGGCAACAGCGCCTGCATGACCGAGAAATCGGCGGCGGGCACAAAATCGAGGTCGACGCCGACCCTTGCGCGCCCGAGCCCGAACCCGGTCAGGATCTGCTTCAGCTCGTCGACGGCACGAGCGAGTTCGAATGTCGCGGGCCGAGAAAAACCCGGCGCCCGGCCGGCAAGGCCGGCCTCGATGCGTTGCGGCAACCCTTGCCCTGACGTCGAGGCGTCCAGCGTGGCGGCTTCGATCCAGATCGGGTGGCTGCGGATGACAGCATCCGGCAGAACCC
>NZ_RZPL01001325.1:0-440 GCF_004022805.1 Mesorhizobium sp. M7A.F.Ca.CA.002.04.1.1
GCGTTCCCTACACGCCGTCGGGGCCGGATATCGATCTGTTCGCGCAGGCGTTGGCCGAGCATCGGCCACGCCTCTACATCACCAATTCCGGCATCCACAATCCGACCGGCGCGGTGCTGTCGCCAGTCACCGCGCACCGGCTGCTGAAACTCGCCGACCAATCGCAATTGACCATCGTCGAGGACGACATCTTCGCCGATTTCGAACATGCGCCCGCCCCCAGGCTGGCGGCGTTCGATGGCCTCAACCGCGTTGTCCATATCGGCAGCTTCTCCAAGACGCTGTCGGCATCGGTTCGCTGCGGCTTCATCGCCGCACCGCGCGACTGGATCGAGCCCCTGACCGACCTCAAAATCGCCACGACCTTCGGCGGCGGGCGGCTCGCGGCCGAACTGGTGCTGACGTTGCTGAAGGACGGCAGCTACCGCAAGCACATGGAT
>NZ_RZPL01001326.1:0-436 GCF_004022805.1 Mesorhizobium sp. M7A.F.Ca.CA.002.04.1.1
GTGTAGGCGTCGAAGGGCGGGCTCAGCACCTTGCCCTTGGGGCCGTAACGCACCACCTCGCCGCGATACATAACCGCGATTGAATCGGCGATCGACTTCACCGTGGCAAGGTCATGCGTGATGAACAGATAGGCGACGTTCTCTTCCTTCTGCAGCTCCAGCAGCAGCTCGAGGATGCCGTGTGCCACCAGCGGATCGAGCGCCGAGGTCACCTCGTCGCAGATGATCAGCTTCGGCTTGGCGGCAAGCGACCGGGCGATGCAGACACGCTGTTTCTGGCCGCCGGAAAGCTCGGCCGGGTAGCGGTCGGAAAATCCCTTGCCCATCTCGATCTTGTCGAGCAGTTCGGCAACGCGTCTGTCGCGCTCACGGCCGCGCATGCCGAAATAAAACTCCAGCGGCCGGCCGATGATGGTGCCGACGGTCTGACGCGGGT
>NZ_RZPL01001327.1:0-433 GCF_004022805.1 Mesorhizobium sp. M7A.F.Ca.CA.002.04.1.1
TCCTCGAACAGTCCGGATCTTCGCCTGTCGAAGTGCACTTATGATGCAGCGACGGCGGCTCGATGGCTGAACGGGGCCGGCCATGCATCGACCGACGGCATCGTGGCCAAAGTGCTCGACGAGCATTATCTGTGCGGCGAACGTGCGATGGTGAAGGTAAAGCCGAGGCGCACCGCCGATTGCGTTGTCGGCGGTTTCCGCTATCTCGCGGGTAGCCGTGAGGTCGGCTCACTGCTCCTCGGCCTCTACAATGACGACGGCAAGCTCGATCACGTCGGCTTCACGTCGACCATCGCCAGGACCGACAGAGGAGCGCTCACGCGCCGGCTGGAAGGGCTGCGGTCAGAGCCCGGATTCACCGGCAAGGCGCCCGGCGGCCCGAGCCGCTGGAGCACGGAGCGCAGCGGACAATGGGAGCCTTTGGAACCTGAAC
>NZ_RZPL01001328.1:0-431 GCF_004022805.1 Mesorhizobium sp. M7A.F.Ca.CA.002.04.1.1
GCGTCATCATCTTGGTCAGCGAGGCGGGGTAGCGCTGCGCCGTCGAGCTGACCTCGAACAGCTGCTTGCCGGTCCTGGCGTCAACCACGATGGCCGCATATTTCTGCGCCGGCGCGGGCACGGCCAGCACGCTGTCGGGCGGCGTCGTGGCGCAGCCGGCCAGCAGCACCAGCAGGGCTAGTGCCGCAAAAACTCTCTGGATGAGCGGAAAGGGACGCAGGTAGGACAAGGGCTGGACTGTTCTGGGTCGGCTGTTGCTGAGATGAGACGACGCTAACGTAACGCGGCTGTTGCGTCCATTTGGTTAATGCCGGTTAGCCCCAGGATTGTCGAGCCTCGCAAGCTTGGCATCCGCCCCGAAAACGCCGGTTTTCCCGTGTCTTTGCTTGCCAAGGCCGCGTTTCCCGTGGGAAGGGGCGTGGTATCGAGGG
>NZ_RZPL01001329.1:0-431 GCF_004022805.1 Mesorhizobium sp. M7A.F.Ca.CA.002.04.1.1
GTAGGGGAGTAGGGGAGTAGGGGAGTAGGGACGGATGACCGAAAAAACAGGGTCCTACAAGGACTTGCTGGTTTGGGAGCAGGCGATGGATCTTGCGGTGGCGGTCTACGGTGCTACGAAATCCTGGCCCAAAGAAGAACTTTATGGACTGACCAGCCAAGTGCGGCGCTCTGCAACGTCGGTGCCGGCGAACATAGCCGAGGGGTATGGCAGGGAAATTCGAGGCTCCTATCTGCAGTTTCTCCGTATTGCCCAAGGATCATTGAAGGAACTGGAAACTCAGCTTCTGATTGCTGAACGTATTGGCATCGCGCCGAAAGCGACGTCCGGCCCATTGTTGGCGAGTACCGAAAGTGTGGGAAAGCTTCTTCGACTTCTCATCCGTAAACTTACAGCCGAATAGCCTCCCCTATTCCCCTATTCCCCTATTC
>NZ_RZPL01000132.1:0-2190 GCF_004022805.1 Mesorhizobium sp. M7A.F.Ca.CA.002.04.1.1
GGGAAGCCAGGGAGGCGGCCAAGGCCGCCAGGGCGGCACCCGACGCGATCGTCGCAGCGCCGGTGCCGGCGCCGGCCGCGGCCCCTGTCGCACCGTCCAACACCAGCAAGCCGAAGACCGACGCCCCTGAAACCAGCCCGGCGCTGAAGACGCCTTCAAAAACCAAGGTCGCGCCGGCGGCTGAAAAGGCGGCGAGTGTTGCCGCTCCACTGCATTCGGCCGCCAATGCCAACAAGGCAGACTCCAAAGTCGAGCAGGTTTCCAAGCAGCGCAGTGGCCCCATCACCAAGGCCGAGCCGGCCTCCGCCTTCAAGGCGCCAGAGGTCAAGGTACCGGCCGCCAAGCCGGCCAAACCGTCGCTCGGGGACAAGAACCGCCCGGCCGGCATCGACAGGCCGGCACAGGTCGATGACCTCAAACTGATCTCCGGCGTCGGCCCCAAGATCGAGGGCATCCTGCATACGCTGGGCATCTTTACCTTCGCGCAGGTCGCGTCGTGGAAGAAGGCCGAACGCGAGTGGGTGGATGGCTATCTCTCTTTCCAGGGCCGCATCGATCGCGACGACTGGGTCAAGCAGGCCAAGGCGCTCGCCAAGGGTGGCGTCGCCGAATACATCCGCGTCTTCGGCAAGAAGCCGGTCTGAGGGACGAAAAATGCTCGGGGATAAAGACCGCATCTTCACCAATATCTACGGCCTGTTCGACAAGTCCTTGGCCGGCGCGATGGCGCGCGGCGCCTGGGATAACACGCCCGGCATCGTCGCCAAGGGCCGCGAGTGGATCGTCAACGAGATGAAGGCGTCGGGCCTGCGCGGCCGTGGCGGCGCCGGCTTCCCGACGGGCCTCAAATGGTCGTTCATGCCCAAGCAGAGCGACGGCCGGCCGAGCTACCTGGTCATCAATGCCGACGAATCGGAGCCCGGCACCTGCAAGGACCGCGACATCCTGCGCAACGACCCGCACACGCTGGTCGAGGGCGCGCTGCTTGCCGGTTTCGCCATGGGTGCGGTTGCCGCCTACATCTATGTGCGCGGCGAGTTCATCCGCGAGCGCGAGGCGCTGCAGCGCGCGATCGAGGAGGCCTATGAGGCCAAGCTGATCGGCAAGAACAACACCTCCGGCTACGATTTCGACATCTACATGCACCACGGCGCCGGCGCCTATATCTGCGGCGAGGAGACAGCGCTCCTCGAAAGCCTCGAAGGCAAGAAGGGCCAGCCGCGGCTGAAGCCGCCATTCCCGGCCAATGTCGGCCTCTATGGCTGCCCGACCACGGTCAACAATGTCGAATCGATCGCGGTTGCGCCGACCATCCTGCGCCGCGGTGCGGCCTGGTTCTCGTCCTTCGGCCGGCCGAACAATGTCGGCACCAAGCTGTTTTGCATCTCCGGCCACGTCAACAATCCGTGCACGGTCGAAGAGGCGATGTCGATCCCGTTCCGCGAACTGATCGAGACGCATTGCGGCGGCATTCGCGGCGGCTGGGACAATCTTTTGGCGGTCATACCGGGCGGCGCTTCGGTGCCGCTGGTGCCGGCCGAGCAGATCATCGACGCGCCGATGGATTTCGACGCGCTGCGCGACCTCAAATCCGGCCTTGGAACCGCGGCTGTCATCGTCATGGACAAGTCGACCGATGTCGTGAAGGCGATCGCGCGGCTTTCCTACTTCTACAAGCACGAGAGCTGCGGCCAGTGCACGCCATGCCGCGAAGGTACCGGCTGGATGTGGCGGGTGATGGAACGGCTGGTGCGCGGCGAGGCGCAGAAGCGCGAGATCGATATGCTGCTCGACGTCACCAAGCAGATCGAAGGCCATACGATCTGCGCGCTGGGCGACGCGGCGGCATGGCCGATCCAGGGCCTGATGCGGCATTTCCGCGGCGAAGTGGAGCGGCGCATCGACGAGTTTTCGCGCAATGCGCACCGGGCCGAGCCTGTGATGGTGGCGGCGGAATAGAAGAACGTTTTACGCGGACGAAAGTCCGCAGCGAAGGGCGGGGCGAACGACGAAACGACCAGGAGAACTCTATGGCGCCGTATTCGAACCCGCTGATGCCCAATTTGGACCAGATCGAGCAGATGAACCAGGACTTGACCAGGATGATGCCGAAGGAGATGGCCAGTGCCGTCAACCTTTTCGTGCATCCTGTGGCGGGTGCGGCCGCGATGTCGGCGCTTGGCCTCGGGC
>NZ_RZPL01000132.1:2200-10132 GCF_004022805.1 Mesorhizobium sp. M7A.F.Ca.CA.002.04.1.1
TGGCTGGGCGCGTTTTCAGGCGCGGCAGAAGCCTCGCAACGGCTGCTGCAGCCGATCGTCGATGATTTCGAGGCGCGCGTCGCCCAGTTCGATGAACCGAGTCCTTCCTCCACCAAGGCACGGGCAACGGCGAAAACAATGATCGCCGAGGCGCAGTCCTTCGCGCAGGAAGTCACCGATATTGCCGCCAAGGAAGCCGCCACCATGACGCCGGTGGCAAATGCCGTTCCCGCAACGGGCGGCGTCGGCGATGCGCTGTTGCCCGAGGATTTCAGGCAGCCCAAGGCCATGGAGAAGCCGGCGAAACCGGCGGATCTCAAGGCGATATCCGGCATCGGGCCCAAGCTGGAAAAGGTTCTCAACGGCCTCGGCATCTGGACGTATGCCCAGATCGCGGCATGGACGCCGCAAGAGGTTGCCTGGGTCGAGGACTATCTGTCGCTCGGCGGCCGCATCGGCCGCGACGATTGGACAGCTCAAGCGGCGGCGCTCGCCGTCAAGAAGTGAATGAAGTGCTCGACGTGGTCTCGACCGCGTCCGGAAAAAGAGATTGCGGGAACTCCGCAGGGGTTTGAGGCGAATGGCAAAGCTCAAGGTCGACGGGAAAGAGATCACTGTACCCGACCACTACACGCTGCTGCAGGCGGCGGAAGACGCTGGCGCGGAAGTGCCGCGCTTCTGCTTCCATGAGCGGCTGTCGATCGCCGGCAATTGCCGCATGTGCCTGATCGAGGTGAAGGGCGGGCCGCCCAAGCCGCAGGCTTCCTGCGCCATGAACGTGCGCGACCTGCGTCCCGGCCCGAATGGCGAGGCGCCGGAAATCTTCACCAACACGCCGATGGTCAAGAAGGCCAGGGAAGGCGTGATGGAGTTCCTGCTGATCAACCATCCGCTGGATTGCCCGATCTGCGACCAGGGCGGCGAATGCGACCTGCAGGACCAGGCGATGGCTTTCGGCGTCGATTCCTCGCGCTATCACGAGAACAAGCGCGCGGTCGAAGACAAATACATCGGACCGCTGGTGAAGACGGTGATGAACCGCTGCATTCACTGCACGCGCTGCGTCCGCTTCACCACCGAAGTCGCCGGCATTTCCGAACTGGGCCTGATCGGCCGTGGCGAGGATGCCGAGATCACCACCTATCTCGAACAGGCGATGACCTCGGAGCTGCAGGGCAATGTCATCGACCTTTGCCCGGTCGGCGCGCTGACCTCGAAGCCATTCGCCTTCCAGGCGCGGCCGTGGGAGCTGACCAAGACCGAATCCATCGACGTGATGGATGCGGTCGGCTCGGCGATCCGCGTCGATAGCCGGGGCCGCGAAGTGATGCGCATCCTGCCGCGCGTCAACGAGGCGGTGAACGAGGAGTGGATCTCCGACAAGACCCGCTTCATCTGGGACGGCCTGCGCACGCAGCGCCTTGACCGCCCCTATGTGCGCAAGGACGGCAGGCTGGTTGCTGCCAGCTGGGCCGAGGCCTTCGCCGCGATCAAGGACGCGGTGTCGAAGACGGCGCCCGAAAAGATCGGCGCTATCGCGGGCGATCTCGCCGCCGTCGAAGAAACCTATGCGCTCAAGCTGCTGATGGCTTCGCTCGGCTCGAAGAATACCGATTGCCGCCAGGATGGCGCCGCACTCGATCCGGCGCTGGGCCGTGCGAGCTATATCTTCAACCCGACCATCGAAGGCATCGAGCAGGCCGATGCGGTGCTGATCATCGGCGCCAACCCACGTTATGAAGCCTCGGTGCTCAATGCGCGCATCCGCAAGCGCTGGCGGACCGGCAATCTGCCGGTCGGCGTCATCGGCGATGTCGGCGATACCCGCTACGATTACGAACAGCTGGGCGCCGGGCCGGATTCGCTTGGGGATTTGGCCAACGGCAATGGCAAGTTCTTCCAGACGCTGAAGAAGGCGACACACCCGCTGATCATCGTGGGACAGGGCGCGCTGGCGCGTGCCGATGGCGCGGCCGTGCTCGGTCAGGCGGCCAAGCTCGCGGCCGCCGTCAACGCTGCTCGCGCAGACTGGAACGGCTTTGCCGTGCTGCACAATGCGGCCGGGCGCGTCGGCGGTCTCGATCTCGGCTTCGTGCCGGGCGAGGGCGGCAGAAACGTTGCCGGCATGCTGGGCGAAATGGAGCTCTTGTTCCTGCTCGGCGCCGACGAGATCGACATGGCCAAGACCGGCGGCGCCTTCGTCGTCTATATCGGCACGCATGGCGACCAGGGCGCGCACCGCGCCAATGTCATCCTGCCGGCGGCCGCCTACACGGAAAAATCGGCCACCTATGTCAACACCGAAGGGCGTGTGCAGCAGACCAACCGCGCCGGCTTCGCGCCGGGCGAGGCGCGCGAGGACTGGGCGATCCTGCGGGCGCTGTCGGATGTGCTGGGCAAGAAACTGCCGTTCGATTCGCTGCCGCAGCTGCGCGCCAAGCTTTATGGCGAATACCCGCATCTGGCCCGTATCGACCAGGTCGCGGCCGGCAATGCCGAGGATATCGCCGAGGTGGCGAAGCTCGGCGGACGGCTGAACAAGGGCACCTTCACCTCGCCGGTGAAGGATTTCTACCTGACCAACCCGATCGCGCGGGCATCGGCCGTGATGGCGGAATGCTCGGCACTGGCCAAGAGCGGCTTCAAGCAGGCGGCGGAATAAGCATGGACACTTTCTTCTCCTTCTACGTGCTGCCGGCGCTGCTGATCCTGTTGAAGTCAGTCGTGCTGATCGTCGTTCTTTTGATCTTCGTCGCCTACATCCTCTACGCCGACCGCAAGATCTGGGCGGCGGTGCAATTGCGCCGTGGCCCGAACGTCGTCGGCCCCTGGGGCACGCTGCAGGCTTTCGCCGATCTGTTGAAGTTCGTCTTCAAGGAGCCGGTCATCCCGTCCGGCGCCAACAAGGGCGTGTTTCTGCTGGCGCCGCTGGTGTCGGCCGTGCTGGCGATCTCGGCCTGGGCGGTCATCCCGGTCAGCCACGGCTGGGCGATCGCCAACGTCAATGTCGGCATCCTCTATGTCTTCGCCATCTCCTCGCTCGAGGTCTACGGCGTGATCATGGGCGGCTGGGCGTCGAACTCGAAATATCCGTTCCTCGGCGCGCTGCGCTCGGCCGCGCAGATGGTGTCCTACGAAGTCTCGATCGGCTTCGTCATCGTCACCGTTCTGCTCACCGCCGGCTCGCTCAACCTCACCGATATCGTGCTGTCGCAGCATGATGGAATTGGTACGCGGCTTGGCCTGCCCAACACCTTCCTCGACTGGAACTGGCTGGCGCTGTTCCCGATGTTCATCATCTTCTTCATCTCGGCGCTGGCCGAGACGAACCGCCCGCCCTTCGATCTGGTCGAAGCCGAATCGGAACTGGTCGCCGGCCACATGGTCGAATATTCGTCGACCCCGTTCCTTTTGTTCTTCCTCGGCGAGTATGTCGCCATCGTGCTGATGTGCGCGCTGGCCACCATCCTGTTCCTCGGCGGCTGGCTGCCTCCGTTCGACTTCGCGCCGTTCACCTGGGTGCCGGGCGTCATCTGGTTCGTGCTGAAAGTCTGCTTCGTGTTCTTCGGCATCTCCATGGTGAAGGCCTTCGTGCCGCGCTACCGCTACGACCAATTGATGCGGCTTGGCTGGAAAGTGTTCCTGCCGATCTCGCTGTTCATGGTGGTCGCCACCGCGGCCTTCCTCAAGATCACGGGGTTTGCGTGATGTCCGCTCTTTCCCAAGCCGCCAAATCGCTGCTGCTGCAGGATTTCGTCAGCGCCTTCTTCCTGTCGATGCGCCAGTTCTTCGCGCCGAAGGAGACGATCAACTATCCGCACGAGAAGGGGCCAACCAGCCCGCGCTTCCGCGGCGAGCATGCGTTGCGCCGTTACCCGAACGGCGAGGAACGCTGCATCGCCTGCAAATTGTGCGAGGCGATCTGCCCCGCGCAGGCCATCACCATCGAGGCCGGCCCGCGCCGCAATGACGGCACGCGCCGCACGGTGCGCTACGACATCGACATGGTGAAGTGCATCTATTGCGGCTTCTGCCAGGAAGCCTGCCCGGTCGACGCCATCGTCGAGGGGCCGAATTTCGAGTTCGCGACGGAGACGCGCGAGGAACTCTACTACGACAAGGACAGACTGTTGGCGAATGGCGACCGGTGGGAGCGCGAGCTGGCGCGCAACATCTCGCTGGACTCGCCCTACCGCTGATATTTGACGCATGGACGGGGCGAGGGGCCTCGTCTAAGGACACAACGAAACTTGCGGCCTGAGGCGGCAAACATCGAAACAGGACGGTTGTCCTGTTTGTACAGGAACCCGGGGGATCCCCAATGTTGAGTGGACTAGAGGCGGCCTTTTTCTACCTCTTCGCCTTTGTCGCGGTGGCATCGGCGTTCATGGTCATTTCGTCGCGCAACCCCGTGCATTCGGTGCTGTTCCTGATCCTGACCTTCTTCAACGCCGCCGGCCTGTTCATGCTGACCGGCGCCGAGTTCCTGGCGATGATCCTGCTCGTCGTCTATGTCGGCGCGGTGATGGTTCTGTTCCTGTTCGTCGTCATGATGCTCGACGTCGATTTCGCCGAACTGAAGAGCGGCGCCCTGCAATATGCGCCGATCGGCGCGCTGGTCGGGCTGATCCTGGCGGCGGAGCTGATCGTGGTTCTCGGCGGCTACACCTTCGCGCCGCAGCTCGCTTCGACGGTCTCCAAGCCCATTCCGGATCTTGCCACGCGGACCAATACCGCCGCGCTCGGCGACATCCTCTATACGGACTACCTCTACTACTTCCAGATTTCGGGCCTCGTGCTGCTGGTCGCCATGATCGGCGCCATCGTGCTGACGCTGCGCCACAAGCCAGGCGTCAAGCGGCAGTCGATCGCAGCCCAGGTCGGCCGCACACCGGCGACCGGCATGGAAATCCGCAAGGTCAAGACAGGCGAGGGACTCTGAGATGGTTGTCGGCATCGCACATTATCTGACCGTATCGGCTGTTCTGTTCACGCTCGGCGTGTTCGGCATCTTCCTGAACCGCAAGAACGTCATCGTCATCCTGATGTCGGTCGAGCTGATCCTGCTGGCGGTCAACATCAACTTCGTCGCCTTTTCGGCAGCACTCGGCGATCTGGTCGGCCAGGTGTTCGCGCTGTTCGTGCTGACGGTCGCGGCGGCCGAAGCCGCCATCGGACTTGCCATTCTCGTCGTCTTCTTCCGCAACCGCGGCTCGATCGCGGTCGAAGACGTGAACATGATGAAGGGTTGACGGAACCACCATGTATCAGGCCATCGTCTTCCTTCCCCTGCTCGGCTTCCTGATCGTCGGCCTGTTCGGCACGTCGCTCGGCGCCAAGGCGTCCGAATACATCACCTCGGGTTTCCTGGTGATCGCGGCCGTGCTGTCGTGGGTCGCGTTCTTCACCGTCGGTTTCGGCCATGGCGAGGTGTTCACCGTGCCCGTGCTGCGCTGGATACAGTCGGGTGGGCTGGAAGCGTCCTGGGCGCTGCGGATCGACACGCTGACGGTGGTCATGCTGGTGGTGGTCAACACCGTGTCGGCGCTGGTCCACATCTATTCGATCGGCTACATGCACCACGATCCGAACCGGCCGCGCTTCTTCGCTTATCTGTCGCTGTTCACCTTCGCCATGCTGATGCTGGTGACGGCGGACAACCTCGTGCAGATGTTTTTCGGCTGGGAAGGGGTGGGGCTGGCGTCCTATCTGCTGATCGGCTTCTGGTACAAGAAGCCGTCGGCCAATGCCGCGGCAATCAAGGCCTTTGTCGTCAACCGCGTCGGCGATTTCGGCTTCGCGCTCGGCATCTTCGGCGTGTTCGTGCTGTTCGGCTCGGTCAATCTGGGCACCATCTTCGCCAATGCGGCGACGTTCATCCCGGCCGAAGGTGCACCGCAGGGTGCCGCGGTGCTGACTTTCCTTGGCCATGCGCTGGACAAGCAGGCGGCCATGACGATCGTCTGCCTGCTCCTGTTCATGGGCGCCATGGGCAAGTCGGCGCAAGTGCCGCTGCACACCTGGCTGCCGGACGCCATGGAAGGCCCGACGCCGGTTTCGGCCCTGATCCATGCCGCCACCATGGTGACGGCGGGCGTGTTCATGCTGGCGCGGTTGTCGCCGCTGTTCGAACTGTCGCATTCGGCGCTGACGGTCGTGACCTTCATCGGTGCCTTCACGGCCTTCTTCGCGGCCACCGTCGGTCTCGTCCAGAACGACATCAAGCGCGTCATCGCCTATTCGACCTGCTCGCAGCTCGGTTACATGTTCGTGGCGCTCGGCGTCGGCGCCTATGGCGCGGCGATCTTCCACCTGTTCACGCATGCCTTCTTCAAGGCGCTGCTGTTCCTCGGCTCGGGCTCGGTCATCCACGCCGTGTCCGACGAGCAGGACATGCGCAATATGGGCGGCCTCAGGAAACTGATCCCGACCACCTACTGGATGATGGTGATCGGCACGCTGGCGCTGACCGGCGTCGGCATTCCGGTGACGGTCATCGGCACCGCCGGCTTCTTCTCCAAGGACGCCATCATCGAGAGCGCCTTTGCCGGCCACAATTCGGTTGCCGGCATGGCCTTCGTGCTTTTGGTCATCGCCGCCTGCTTCACCTCCTTCTACTCCTGGCGGCTGATCTTCATGACCTTCCACGGCAAGCCGCGGGCGAGCCATGAGGTCATGCACCATGTCCATGAATCGCCGCCGGTGATGCTGGTGCCGCTGTTCATCCTGGCTGCGGGTGCGCTGTTTGCCGGCGTCATCTTCCACAACGCCTTCATCGGCGAGGGCTATGCCGAGTTCTGGAAGGCATCGCTGTTCACATTGCCTGACAATCACATCCTGCACGACATCCACGAATTGCCGCTGTGGGTCGAACTGTCGCCCTTCATCGCCATGCTGATCGGCTTCGCGCTGGCCTGGAAATTCTACATCCGCTCGCCGGAAATGCCGGTCAACCTGGCCGCGCAGCATCGCGGGCTCTACGCCTTCCTGCTCAACAAGTGGTATTTCGACGAGCTCTACGACTTCCTGTTCGTGCGGCCCGCCAAGCGCCTTGGCCATTTCCTGTGGAAGACCGGCGACGGCACCGTCATCGACGGCCTCGGCCCCGACGGTATCTCGGCGCGTGTCGTCGATGTCACCAACCGCGTCGTCAAGCTGCAGACCGGCTATCTCTACCACTACGCCTTCGCCATGCTGATCGGCGTTGCCGCACTCGTCACCTGGATGATGCTCTGATGACCGCCTGGCCAATCCTCTCGCTGGTCACCTTCCTGCCGCTGGTTGGTGTGCTGCTTATCCTGTTCATCAATGACGACAGCGAAAATGCACGCCGCAACATCCGCGCCATCGCGCTGTTGACGACGACTTTCACGTTCATCATCTCGCTGTTCATCTGGACCGGATTCGACAATTCGCAGTCCGGCTTCCAGTTCGTCGAGAAGGTCGCCTGGCTCGATTCCGGCATTTCCTACCATATGGGCGTCGACGGCATCTCGATGCTGTTCGTCATCCTGACGACCTTCCTGATGCCGCTCTGCATCCTGGCCTCGTGGGAATCGATCGAGAAGCGCGTCAAGGCCTACATGATTGCCTTCCTGCTGCTCGAAACGCTGATGATCGGCGTGTTCTGCGCGCTGGACATCGTGCTGTTCTACGTCTTCTTCGAAGCCGGCCTGATCCCGATGTTCATCATCATCGGCGTCTGGGGCGGCAAGCGGCGCGTCTACGCCTCGTTCAAGTTCTTCCTCTACACGCTCGCCGGTTCGGTGCTGATGCTGCTCGCCATCATGGCGATGTTCTTCCAGTCCGGAACAACCGACATCCCGACGCTGCTGACCCACAACTTCCCGGCCAACATGCAGACCTGGCTATGGCTTGCCTTCTTCGCCTCCTTCGCGGTGAAGATGCCGATGTGGCCGGTGCACACATGAC
>NZ_RZPL01001330.1:0-430 GCF_004022805.1 Mesorhizobium sp. M7A.F.Ca.CA.002.04.1.1
GCCATGCGCTGGTCGCCGAGATCGCGCTCAGACGCCTGGCGCTCGACCAGTTGTGGTGGATGGTGACGCCGGGCAATCCGCTGAAGAACACCAGGGAGTTGGCGCCGCTGGGCGAACGGCTGCAGCTGTCGGAACAGATCGCCAAGAACCCGAAGATCAAGGTCACCGCTTTCGAAGCCGCCCATCACGTCCGCTACACCGCCGATACGCTGGCGCTGGTCAAGGCGCGCAACCCCGGTGTCGATTTCGTCTGGATCATGGGTGCCGACAGCCTGCGCGATTTCCATCGCTGGCAGCGCTGGCGCGAGATCGTCATGACCTTCCCGATCGCCGTCATCGACCGCCCGGGCGCGACGCTGTCGTTCCTGTCCTCGGTCGTCGCCAAGACCTTCGACTATGCCCGCATCGACGAGGGCGATGCGCCGCGGCT
>NZ_RZPL01001331.1:0-429 GCF_004022805.1 Mesorhizobium sp. M7A.F.Ca.CA.002.04.1.1
CCTTTGTTCATGCGCCAAAAACCATCGACAATGATCTCGAGGAAAACGACCACACGCCGGGCTTTATTTCGGCGGCCGAGTTCGTCGCCGGCGCCTTCCTGTCCGTCGATCTCGATTTTCGCGCGCTGCCCGGCATCTATGTCGGCATCGTCATGGGCCGGCATGCGGGCTTCCTGACCGCGGCTGCCGCTGCCTGGCAGCTCGACCCCGACAGCGGCCCTCATCTCGTCTACGTGCCCGAGCGGCCGTTCTCGGCCGCTGGCTTCATCGACGACGTGCGTGCCACGCTCGATCGCCACAAGCGCTGCATCGTCGCCGTTTCGGAAGGCGTCAGCACCGCCGACGGCAGGGCATTGGTCGAAAGCCTGGTGCCGCCGGACAAGCTTGAGCGCGACGCGCATGGCAACGTCAAGCTGTCGGGCAGCGACC
>NZ_RZPL01001332.1:0-426 GCF_004022805.1 Mesorhizobium sp. M7A.F.Ca.CA.002.04.1.1
CTTCTACTTCCCGCCCTATGCCGCCAAGCCTGAACTGGGCACGCCCGTGCTCGGCGCCGGTACGCTGGCGATGATCACCAAGGACAGCAAGAGTGCGCGCGCGTTCATCGAATTCCTGAAGATGCCGCTCGCCCACGAGATCTGGATGGCCGAGGGCGGCTTCGTGACGCCGCTCAAGTCGGTCAACAAGGATGCCTATGCCAGCGACGCGCTGAAGAAACAGGGCGAAATCCTCGCCAATGCCTCGACTTTCCGCTTCGACGGTTCCGACCTGATGCCGGGCAAGATCGGCGCCGGCGCCTTCTGGACCGGCATGATCGACCTGGTCGGCGGCAAGTCGGCACAGGACGTCGCCACCGACATCCAGAAGAGCTGGGACGCCATCAAGTAGACGGCTGGCACGTAGACGACCAACCATTCTCGCAC
>NZ_RZPL01001333.1:0-422 GCF_004022805.1 Mesorhizobium sp. M7A.F.Ca.CA.002.04.1.1
CCCCCCCCGCCATATCGAGCAGCGCCATCGGGCCGATGACGGCGATCTTGTAGCCGATGCCCCACGACACGCAGGTGTCCAGGTCTTCCGGCTCGATGACGCCGCGCTCGACAAGATCGACCGCCTCGCGCAGCAGCGCATAGAGCACGCGGTTCTCGACGAAGCCTGGAACGTCCTTCTTCACCACCACCGGCAGCAGGCCGATCGAGCGGATGAGATCGCGGATAACAGCCACGGTTTCAGGCGCGGTCTTCTCGCCGCCGATCACCTCGATCATCGGGATGATGTGCGGCGGGTTCGACCAGTGCATGCCGACCATCCGCTCGGGATGCGAGATATGCGCCTGCAGCTTGGTGATCGGAATGCCCGACGTGTCGGACGCGACGATGACGGACGGGCCGATCAGCGGATCGATGTCACGA
>NZ_RZPL01001334.1:0-421 GCF_004022805.1 Mesorhizobium sp. M7A.F.Ca.CA.002.04.1.1
GCTGTACAGGGCCTCTTCGGCTTCCTCATCGATCCGAAGGTCCTGGTCGAGCGAGGCGGCAAGCTCGTCCGCCATCGACTGATCGTCCTCGAAGGGGGACACGTCCTCGAGCGAACCGGCGACGGCATCGCCAATGTCGGACGCGAAAGCGGGCTCGACGGACGGCACGGCTTCAGCGGCGACCGCATGGCTGGCGCCGGCGACGTGGTCGTCGATCTCAGCCATGTCCAGTTCGAAATCGTCGTCGAGCGACACCGAAAGCTCGTCGTCCATCGCGCTGGCGTCAGCCGCTTCGAATGCCGGCTCATGCACGAAAGTCGGCTCATGAGCCTGAACAACCGGAGCGGCGTCGCTGTCGTCAGCGCCGAACTCGCCCATCATTTCTTTCTCGAGATCGATATCGAAATCGCCCTCTTCGAGC
>NZ_RZPL01001335.1:0-419 GCF_004022805.1 Mesorhizobium sp. M7A.F.Ca.CA.002.04.1.1
GCCGTCATCCGCGTCGGCGGCGTCACCGAGTCGGAAGTCAAGGAAAAGAAGGACCGCATCGACGATGCGCTGAACGCCACCCGCGCGGCGGTCGAGGAAGGCATCGTGCCCGGCGGCGGCGTCGCTCTGCTGCGTGCCCGCTCGGCGCTTGGCGGCCTGACCGGCGCCAATGCCGATGTCACGGCCGGCATCACGATCGTGCTGCGGGCGCTCGAAGCGCCGATCCGCCAGATCGCCGAGAATTCCGGCGTCGAAGGCTCAATCGTCGTCGGCAAGCTCACCGACAGCAAGGACCACAATCAGGGTTTTGACGCCCAGAACGAGGTCTATGTCGACATGATCAAGGCAGGCATCGTCGATCCGGCGAAAGTGGTGCGCACCGCACTCCAGGATGCCGGCTCGATCGCAGCCCTTCTGAT
>NZ_RZPL01001336.1:0-418 GCF_004022805.1 Mesorhizobium sp. M7A.F.Ca.CA.002.04.1.1
CTGCGCGATCAGCGAATTGACCACTTCGATCTGCGCTTCGGCGGTCGCCTTGGTCGGGCCGGTGTAGATGATGTCGACATCGCCGAGTTCCTTGGCCGCCTCTTCGGCGCCCTTGTTGGCGGCATCGAAGAAGCCGTTGCCGAGCGACTTCACCACCAGCGCGATCTTGACGTTTTCGGCATAGGCGGCATTCACGAACATGGCGGCCGAGAATGCAGCCGTCACCATCAATTTCTTCAAGAAGCTCATCGAATTTCCTCCCTTGAGCGTTGCATTCCATCGCCGCTGCGAGCGCGAGTTGGCCTCAGGCCTGCAGTGAAGATTCTTCCTTGTTGGTTGCGGATGTGCGGGCGACGATCAGCGTCACGCCGGCGGTCTCCAGCATCTTGGCTTCACGATCGTCGATGCCGTCATCGGT
>NZ_RZPL01001337.1:0-414 GCF_004022805.1 Mesorhizobium sp. M7A.F.Ca.CA.002.04.1.1
GGGCATGGCGGCACTATAGGCGGATTCGCGTCGCGCGGGAGGGGCAGAATTGCGCCAGCGGTGGATCAGTGGAAAACGACTTATGCCTGCGCCGCCAGCCAGTCGCGCACCTTGCGGGCGTTGTCGCTGAGCTCCCGGTTCTTCGGCCAGACGACATAGAAGGCCTTGCCGGTCTTCAGCACATGATCCGTCACCGGCACCAGCAGGCCCGACGCCAGCAGCCGCTCGGCGAGATGCCGCCAGCCGAGCGCGATGCCTTGGCCTTCCATGACACCTTGGATCACCAGGCCGTAGTCGTTGATGCGCAGGCCGCGCGCGGTATCGCTGAGATTGGCGCCCGCAGACTGGAACCATTCGTCCCAACTGGCCGCCTCGCGATACGGCTCCTCCAGATGGATGAGGCGGTGCGTGGCC
>NZ_RZPL01001338.1:0-413 GCF_004022805.1 Mesorhizobium sp. M7A.F.Ca.CA.002.04.1.1
CCACCAGACCTGCCGCGAGGGCAACGCCCATCTGGCGCAGGTGCGCGAGATCGCCGAGCCGATGGGCATCCGCTTCCTCGGCCTCGGCGGCAGCCCGAAATGGTCGCTTGCCGAGACGCCGAAAATGCCGAAATCGCGCTACGAGATCATGACGCGCTACATGCCCAAGGTCGGCACCAAGGGCCTCGACATGATGTACCGCACCTGCACGATCCAGGTGAATCTCGACTTCGAGAGCGAGGCCGACATGCGCCGCAAGATGCAGGTGTCGTTGAAGCTGCAGCCGCTGTCGACGGCCTTGTTCGCCAATTCGCCTTTCACCGAAAGCCACCCGAACGGCTTGCAGAGCTGGCGCGGCGACATTTGGCGTGACACCGACAACCAGCGCTCGGGCCTGCTCGAATTCTGCTTCT
>NZ_RZPL01001339.1:0-411 GCF_004022805.1 Mesorhizobium sp. M7A.F.Ca.CA.002.04.1.1
TCTCGGCGAAGGTCATCAGCGCGCGGCGCTCCAGATAGCGTTGCTGAGGGATGCCCTTTCACTGGATCGCGGCGACACCGGCCAGCCGATGTCCTTCTGGATTTCGGGCGGCAGGCTGTTCAGCAGGCGCCGCGCCTTGCTGCGGTCATGGGCTTGTCTGATGGCGGTGCCATAGCGGCTCAGGCTTTCGAGCATTGACATCGTTGTCTCCCCTGGAGCGTTGCGGCGGCTGAAAGATATTTCCTGCCTGCCGTTCGATGCCGGTTGAATGCGCCTGCCATGTATCTGGCGAATTTCACGAAAACAGCGTTTTGGTTTCCGGATCAGACGATCCGGAAACATTTGCATGCAAATGAGTTTCGAAAGGTGTTGGCGGGGGCGGGCCGCTTATTCCCGTCCACGCCTCCGCCC
>NZ_RZPL01000133.1:0-10117 GCF_004022805.1 Mesorhizobium sp. M7A.F.Ca.CA.002.04.1.1
GTGCGGCTGTTACCGCCGTGCAGATCGACGGCGTTCTACATGAATTCTCGTCCATCGCCGGTGTGCGCGAGGACGTGACCGACATCGTCTTGAATATCAAGGAAATCGCCATCCGCATGGAAGGCGATGGTCCCAAGCGCATGGTCGTTCGCAAGCAGGGACCGGGTGCGGTTCTTGCCGGCGACATCCAGACGGTTGGCGACGTCGAGATCCTCAACCCCGACCACGTCATCTGCACGCTGGACGAAGGCGCTGAAATCCGCATGGAATTCACCGTCGACACCGGCAAGGGTTACGTGCCGGCCGACCGCAACCGCGCCGAAGACGCGCCGATCGGCCTCATCCCGGTCGACAGCCTTTATTCGCCGGTCAAGAAGGTCTCCTACAAGGTCGAGAACACCCGCGAGGGCCAGGTTCTCGACTATGACAAGCTGACCATGACGATCGAGACCGACGGTTCGATCACCGGCGAGGACGCAGTGGCTTTCGCCGCCCGCATCCTGCAGGACCAGCTCGGCCTGTTCGTCAACTTCGACGAGCCGCAGAAGGAAGTCGCTGCCGAGGCCGTCACCGAGCTCGCCTTCAACCCGGCGCTGCTCAAGAAGGTCGACGAACTCGAGCTTTCGGTGCGTTCGGCCAACTGCCTGAAGAACGACAACATCGTCTATATCGGCGACCTGATCCAGAAGACCGAAGCCGAGATGCTGCGCACCCCGAACTTCGGCCGCAAGTCGCTGAACGAGATCAAGGAAGTTCTGGCGGCGATGGGCCTGCACCTCGGCATGGAAGTGCCGGACTGGCCGCCGGAAAACATCGAAGACCTCGCTAAGCGTTACGAAGACCAATATTGAGCATGAATTCCAAGGATCGGCGGCGTGGGCCGCTCGATCCGACGGTCATGCGGAAAACCATCAGAGGCCGCGGCCTCTTGAACAACTGAAGAAGGAAAAGAGCCATGCGCCACGGTTTCAAAGGCCGCCGCTTCGCCCGAAGCATTAGCCATCGCAAGTCGATGTTCGCCAACCTCGCCGTGTCGCTGCTCGAGCACGAGCAGATCGTCACAACCTTGCCGAAGGCGAAGGACCTGCGTCCGATCGTCGAGAAGCTGGTGACGCTCGGCAAGCGTGGCGACCTGCACGCCCGCCGCCAGGTCATTGCCCAGATCGGCAATGAAGGCGTCGTCAAGCGTCTGTTCGACACCATCGCGCCGCGCTACGCCAACCGCAATGGCGGCTATCTGCGCATCATGAAGGCGGGCTTCCGTCACGGTGACAACGCCGCCATGGCTGTCATCGAGTTCGTCGATCGCGACGTCTCGGCCAAGGGCGCCGGCGACCGCGCTCGCATCGAGGCCGAAAGCGCTGATGCGGACGCCGCAGCCGCATAAGGCTCGGTTTTCCCAAATGAGTTCAAAGGGGCCTGCGGGCCCCTTTTTGTTTTCTGAAAGCAGCAAACCGCGCCGGAATCCGATTTCCGGGCATGCCCCTGGGGTTTTGGCCCAAAATAGTCGGATTTCAGCGGCTTAGCCTTTCATTTTGCACAATCGTCGGGACAATGCCCCCGAACTTGCCTTGGAGGATTCGCGAATGCGCGCCAGAAGACTGCCCTTTGTTCTGCTTTTCGCCATCATGGCGTTTGCGGCCGCACCGGTGGTCAGGCAGGCATTGGCCGAGGAGACCAAGACCGATCCCGGCCTGTCCGATGTGCTGACCGACCTGCTGCATGGCGTCGAGGGCGAGAACGCGACGTCCGGTCCCGACAAGCGCGTGCCGTTCGGCCGCGAGGAGGTGCAGCTGTCGTTTGCGCCGCTGGTCAAGCAGACGGCGCCGGCGGTGGTCAACGTCTATGCCTCGCAGACCGCCAAGGTGACATCGCCTTTCGACGGTGATCCGTTCTTCGAGGAATTCTTCGGCCGCTCGCAGCCGCGTGCGCAGTCTTCACTGGGTTCCGGCGTGCTGGTCGATCCGACCGGCGTCGTGGTCACCAATTACCACGTCATCAAGGATGCCGACCGGGTCAAGGTGGCGACCGCTGATGGGCGTGAGTTCGACAGCAAGGTGCTGCTCAAGGACGAGACTCTCGACCTTGCCGTGCTCAAGATCACCTCGGACAAGCCGTTTCCGGTCATTGCCATCGGCGATTCCGACGCGCTCGAGGTCGGCGACCTGCTGCTGGCCATCGGCAACCCTTTCGGCGTCGGCCAGACCACCACCAGCGGCATCGTCTCGGCACTGGCCCGCAGCCATATCGGCGTCTCCGATTCCAGCTTCTTCATCCAGACCGACGCCGCCATCAATCCCGGCAATTCCGGCGGCGCGCTGATCAACATGGGCGGCCAGCTGGTCGGCATCAACACGGCCATCTACAGCCGCAGCGGTGGTTCGATCGGCATCGGCTTCGCCATTCCCTCGAACATGGTTCGCGCCTTTGCCGACGCGGCCAAGGCCGGGCTCGACTTCTTCGAACGGCCCTATATCGGCGCCGAGTTCGAAGCGGTGACGCCGCAGATCGCAGAATCGCTCGGCATGGAGAAGCCGACCGGTGCGCTGGTCTCGTCGGTCGAGGCGACCGGACCGGCCGCCAAGGCAGGGCTCAAGCCCGGCGACGTGGTGCTGCAGCTCAACGGCAAGCCGGTCGAGAGCATCGAAGCGCTGGACTACCGGATGGCGACGCTGTCGATCGGCACCACCGCCAATTTCGCGGTTCTGACCAAGGGCCAGCAGGCGGCGATGGATATCGCGCTGGAGCGTGCTCCGGAAGGCATGAAGGCTGCCGAGGTGACGCTGCATGGCCGCAGCCCGTTCTCGGGCGCCAAGGTCGCGGAGCTGTCGCCCCGGCTCGCGCAGCGGCTTGGCCTGCGCACGGACATCAAGGGCGTCACCGTGGTCGACATCAACCGCGATTCACCGGCCGCCGATTTCGGCTTCCAGCCGGGCGACATCGTGCGCGAGGTGAACGGCACCACCATCGATACCGCAGCGACCCTGGAGCTGGCGGCCAAGACGGATACGCGCTGGTGGCGCTTTACGGTCGAGCGCGGCGGGCAGATACTGCGTCAGGTGTTGCGTTATTAGGGCTGGGTTCCGTGCATTCGGGCTCATGCTCCAACGAAAAAGAAGTGCATGGCCGATCTGTTCAGCGTCGATGAACCGGAAAAGACGCCGCCTGGGCGGCCGCTGGCCGACAGGCTGCGGCCGAGGAACCTTGGCGAGGTCGTCGGCCAGGAGCATCTGACGGGGCCTGACGGCGCGCTGACCCGGTTGATCGGTTCCGGCTCGCTCGGCTCGATGATTTTCTGGGGGCCGCCCGGCACCGGCAAGACCACCGTGGCGCGGTTGCTCGCCGGTGAAACGAGTCTCGCCTTCGAGCAGATATCGGCTGTCTTTTCCGGCGTCGCCGACCTGAAAAAGGTGTTCGAATCAGCCAAATTGCGCCGTGCCAATGGCCGCCAGACCTTGCTGTTCGTCGACGAGATCCATCGCTTCAACCGCGCGCAGCAGGACAGTTTCCTCCCGGTCATGGAGGACGGGACAGTCGTGCTGGTTGGCGCCACGACCGAAAACCCGTCCTTCGAACTGAATGCCGCTTTGTTGTCACGCGCGCGCGTTCTGGTCTTCCATTCGCTTGGCGAGGAGAGCATCTCCAAGCTGATGGCGCGGGCGGAGGAGACCGAGGGCAGGGCGCTGCCGCTCGACGACGAGGCGCGGGCCATGCTCATCCGCATGAGCGATGGCGACGGCCGCGCCTCTCTTACCCTGGCAGAGGAAGTCTGGCGAGCAGCCAAGCCCGGCGAGGTCTTCGATTCCGAGGGTCTGCAGCGCATCGTCCAGCGCCGCGCGCCAATCTACGACAAGGGCCAGGACGGCCATTACAATCTGATCTCGGCGCTGCACAAATCGGTACGCGGTTCAGATCCTGACGCGGCTCTCTACTATCTCGCACGCATGTTCGATGCCGGCGAGGATCCGCTCTATCTAGGCCGCCGGCTGGTGCGCATGGCCATGGAAGACATCGGCCTTGCCGACCCGCAGGCGCTTGTCGTCGCCAATGCCGCCAAGGATGCCTACGACTATCTCGGCTCGCCCGAGGGCGAACTCGCCTTTGCCGAGGCCACCGTCTATCTCGCCACCGCGCCCAAATCCAACGCCGTCTACAACGCTTTCAAGGCCGCCACGCGGGCCGCCAAGGAACACGGCTCGCTGCTGCCGCCCAAGCACATCCTCAACGCGCCGACCAAGCTGATGAAAGAGGAGGATTACGGCGCGGGCTACCGCTACGACCATGACGAGCCGGATGCCTTTTCGGGGCAGGATTATTTTCCGGAGAAGATGGGTCGCCAGACCTTCTATGATCCGCCCGAGCGCGGCTTCGAGCGCGATATCAGGAAGCGGCTCGATTATTGGGCAAAGCTGCGCAAAGAGCGGGAATAGCCGGGTTGCGTGAGGCTATTGACCAGATCCAGCAGGCAGCCAGCCGGCCGCGGTAGCAGGGCCGTTGTGTGGTAACCCAAAAAACCTTATCAAGGCGCACGACCGGGCGGTGGCCATTGCCTTGATTTGGGCACCTCATTCGCAACAGGATCGCGCTTGGCGCGTGGAAAAATGACAAAAAATCTTCGCAAATCCCTTCGCAAATTCGCCATTGCCATCCCGCTTCTCGCCCTTGGCTTCTATTTCATCCCCATCCTGACGACGATCTTCATCGTCTGCGGCCTGATCGACGTGCTGCGCAACGACCGCAAGGATCTGTCGCTGTTCTCAGGCTATTTTCTCGGCAACGGCCTGTTCACCTGGCTGCTTTCGCCGTTCAACCTGCTGGTCGACCTCTTGTGCTACAGAAATCCTGGCGTGTGGAAGCTGGAGCAGTTTCCCGCCGACTATCAGCGCGAGGTCAACGAGGTCCTGGACATCTTCAAGGCGCGCAAGGATGAGATCATCGCCGATATCGATGCCAATTTCGGCGCCGGCCGGCGCGGCATGTATGTCTACCAGTGGTACGGCAAGCACAGGATCGACAACGTCGCCGAGTTCAACAAGGATTTCAAATACATCAAGACCATCGCCGTTTCCGTCTTCAGCAAGCGCGAATCGACGTCCTGGCATTTCGGCCCGCTGCGGCTCAGCTTGCGCATCCTCTACAATCTGATCCCGGTGAAGTCGGAGATTTTCGTCGAGTGCGGCAACGTCAAGAATTACTGGTACGACAATCCGCTGTTCATCTTCGACGACACGCTGCTGCATCGCTCGGTCAACGAGTATGACGGCCGCCGCTACTGCGTGTTCATGGACATTATCAGGCCATCGCCGGTTCCCCGCCTCATCGCGGGTATGCTGGCCATCGTCTCGGTGAGCGTCGAGCGCATCAATTCCATGTTCTACAAGAACTGGAAAATGATCGGTTCGACCAAGCCGAAGAATGCCGGGACGACCTGAGCTTTGGAAAATCGGCGCTGCCGGCCCTGCCGGCAGCGTTTGGGTGCTCTGCATGTGAGACTTGGCCAATCCTTGTCGGCCGCTCATGCGCCGGAACGGATCCTGGCTGCATAAACGGTAGTCCGGGCTGGCTTTGATAGTTCTGCCTCTTCTCCTTCTGGCGGCCGCAAGTGACGAAGAACAAATCTCTCGGATTTTGGGCAACGACATATGTGTGCACCGCTCTTGTGGGAATTGCTCTTGCTCTCATCTATGTAGAGCTTGAACAGCCTGTCTATTACTGGGACTTCGCTGCCTATTTCGACACGTTTAGCCGGCAGGGCACGCTCTTGGTTCAGAGCCCTCTCGAGTGGCTCAGCCATTTGAGGACCTCGATCGCCACCGACGACTACAGTGCGGCGATCCTGGTGCCGCTGATGCCGTTTTACATCATTTTTGGCGATTCGAGGTTTTCCTACATCGCCGGAATAGTCGCTGTTTACCTGGTTCCGACCGCTCTTCTCATCGGCAGAACAAGCTATCTGGAGGCGGCGACCGGGACGCCTTCATGCCGAAGCTGGCTCACCGTATGGATTGCGGCCTTTCTCTACACGCCCTTCTGGGCGGCGACGCTTCGTGGGTTGCCGGACATTGCCGGCTGTCTCGCGCTTTGCGCGGCAACCTATTTTCTCTGGAAATCGAGGTTCCTGACCCGTGAACCGGTGATCAGCGGCATGCGTGTCGGCGTATGCCTGTGGTTGGCATTCGTGCTGCGCCGCTGGTATGCTTATCCCGTCATCGGGGTCGGAACTTCCGCGGCCTTCTTCTGTTTTCTGCAGGTCGCGAAAGACCGCGACGTCCCGGCACTCCGCAATGCCGCCGTCGGGGGCCTGTGTGTGATCCTCGTGGTTGTCGGAGCCGCGCTGACCTTCCAGCAACCCCTGGTCCTCAAGATACTGGGAACCAGCTATGGCGACCTTTACAGCGGATACAAGACAAGCTTCGTTTCACAGGTTGACCAGGCAGGATCGCGGCTCAGCTATGTGAACTGGCTGTTGATCGTATTTGGCGCTTACATCTCCATCATACGCCAAAACAGATTTTCCCTGTTCTGTGCCGTTGCTTCGGTACTTACCTTCTTCCTCTTCACCCGCATGCAGGACCCGGATCGCCACCATTCGGTGCCAATGTTTCTTTGGCTTTTTCCTGCCTACGCCCAGGCAATCGTTGCGATCGTTTCGATGCCGGCGCTGAGATCGCGATGGTCGAACGCCGCGATAGCCGTTGCCGCCGTGCTGGCGTTTTTCGGTACTTTTTTCCCAATTGGCCGCCAGGTGCTGTCACCGATCAGCTACGTCTTTGCCAGGGAAGCCACGCTCCCGCTGCAACTCGACAATCTTCCAGAATACAGGCGTCTTATCGATGACCTTCTTGGAAAGATGGGACCTGGGGACCGGTTGTCGGTATTTGCGTCCAGCGGGATCATGAGCGACTCATTGCTCTATGAAATGGACAAGGACCTTTACCCTCGCATCGAGTGGGCTTGTCAGGTCGATAGTCGCGATCGATTCAGACCGGCGGCGTTGAAGTCCAAATACGTTGTCGTGACCGATCCGCCCGTTACCCATCTGCAGCCGGGTGCGCAGCTCTGTGTCTCGATACCGGACCAATACATTGTCGAGGGCAAAGGCATCGGCGCAGCATACAGGCGCATCGCGGCGTACCAGCTGTCCGGCGACGTCAAGGGCTACCTCTACGAACAGGCGCGCCCTATCGGCAAAACGGAGATCGATGACCTCTATAACGAGTTCAGGAAAAAATATCCGGGATGGGCAACGCCTGAGTGGTGACGAGCTCGGCTGGTCCGTGCGGTTGCGCCCACAACGAGGGATTGACCGGGCAGCCCTGCGGGGGCAGTAAACGGTCATGTTCAATCTGTTTCTCGTCTTCCTCGGTGGCGGCATCGGTGCCGGGATTCGTCACCTTACCAACATCGGCGCGCTGCGTTTTGTCGGCCCCAACTATCCCTGGGGCACGATGGCCATCAACGTCATCGGCTCCTTCGCCATGGGGCTGTTCATCGCCTCCATGATGCGCCGTGGCGGATCGAACGAGGTCAGGCTGTTCGTTGCCACCGGCATTCTTGGCGGCTTCACCACCTTCTCAGCCTTTTCGCTCGATTTCGCGACGCTGTGGGAGCGGGGAGCCACGCTGCCTGCGCTGGGTTATGCCCTTGCCAGCGTCATTGGCGCCATTATCGCCCTGTTTCTGGGACTTTGGCTCGCAAGAAGCCTGCCTTAGTGCTATTGCCGCGCCAAGAACAGGCCGAGCTTGGCTCGGGAAACGGATAAGCGACAAAAAACATGGCAGGCGTTGAACAGATCACGGTGGAAGCCGGCGAGGCGGGCATGCGGCTCGACCGCTGGTTCAAGACCCATTTCCCGGGCCTTGGTTTCGGCCATTTGCAGAAGCTTCTGCGCTCCGGCCAGATCCGTGTCGACGGCGGCCGGGTCAAGGCCGACACCCGTGTCGAGCCCGGCCAGATGGTTCGCGTCCCACCGCTCGAGGTTGACAAGAAGGGCGAGAGTGCGCTGACCGGCCACTCGATCCGCAACCAGGGCGATGCCGATGTCCTGTCGAAAATGCTGATCCATGAAGACCCTAAGGTTTTCGTCTTCAACAAGCCGGCGGGCCTTGCGGTGCAGGGCGGCTCGGGCGTCACCCGCAATGTCGACGACATGCTGGAGGCCTGGCGCAACCAGAAGGGCGAGAAGCCCAGACTGGTTCACAGGCTTGACCGCGACACTTCGGGCGTGCTGGTCGTCGCCCGCACCCGACTGGCCGCCATGAAGCTCTCGGAAGCATTTCGCGCCCGCGAGACCAAGAAGACCTATTGGGCGCTGGTCAAGGGCGTGCCGCCCAAGCGCGAGGACAAGATCTCGACCTGGCTGATCAAGGAGCCGACGCCGGACGGTGACCGCGTGCGGGTCGCCGCGCATGGCGAAAAGGGCGCCGACCACGCCGTCTCTTATTACCGGATCATCGAGCAGGCGGCGCAGACGATGACCTGGCTGGAGATGGAGCCTTATACCGGCCGCACCCACCAGCTTCGCGTTCATGCCGCCTACATCGGCTGCCCGATCCTGGGCGATCCGAAATATTTCGAGGCCGACACCAATTGGGACTTTCCCGGGGGCATTCAAAACCGCCTGCATCTGCACGCCCGCCGCATCATCATTCCGCATCCCGACAAGGGCGTCATCGATGTCACGGCGCCAATGCCACCGCATATGCGCCAGAGCTGGAACCTGATCGGCTTCGACGACGCCAGCGCGGAGGACTGATCGTGAGCGGCGCCACCGACGCGCTCGACCGGCGCGACACGGTCGACCTGGCCGCCGCCGCGATCATGGTCGGGCTGACCTTTTCCTGGGGGCTGAATTACGTCGCCGCCAAGATCTCCTACGCTGGCTATGATCCGGTTTTCCTGTCGATCGCGCGCTCGATCATCGGCGGCATGTGTGTCTTTGCCTGGTGCCGGTGGCGCGGCATCGCGCTTTTCACGCGCGACGGGACCTTGCTCGCCGGCATCTTGGTTGGCGCGCTTTTCGGCATCGAGTTCCTTTGCCTCTATGTCGGCCTGGAGCATACGACCGTTGCCCGCAACACGCTGCTGGTCAACACCATGCCGTTCTGGATGCTGCTCGGCGGCCATTTCCTGCTCGGCGAGCAGATCACGTTGAGAAAATTCCTTGGCCTGCTGCTGGCCTTTGCCGGCCTTGCCGCGGTGTTTTCCGACAAGCTTGGCGGCGGCGGAGACATGCTGTTCGGCGATCTGCTGAGCCTTGGCTCCGGATTCTTCTGGGCTTTGACCAACATCCTCATCAAGCGGTCGAAGCTGGTCGAGGCGAGCGCCGAGAAGCTGCTGCTTTACCAGCTCGCCGGGGCAGCGATCGTGGGCGTATTGGTGCTGCCTCTCGCCGGCCCGCCCGTTCGCGACCCGACCGTGCTGCCGACCTTGGCGCTGCTTTTCCAGGCGGTCTACATCGTCGCCTTCACCTATGTGCTGTGGTTCTGGCTGCTGCGGCGCTATCCGGCGTCAGGCCTGTCCAGTTTCACCTTCCTGTCGCCGGTTTTCGGCGTGCTGTGCGGAGCCATGTTCTTGAATGAGCCGCTGACCATGCGCATTTTCCTGGCACTTGGCCTGATTGCCGCCGGCCTGATCATCGTCAACCGGCCGGCGCGCAAGCTGACGCCGGTGTAAGAGAGACCTTCATGCGTGACATCCTCAACGACCTCGAAGCGGGCAAGTATCTCTCCGACCCGGATCCTGTGCGCCGCGCCCAGATCCAGATGAAGACGCCTCTGCCCAAACGCTTCTACAAGGCCGCCTCTGTGGCACCTATCGACAATGGCTTTGCCGTGCATCTCGACGGCAAGCCGGTGCGGACGCCGGGCAAGGCGCTGCTGGTGCTGCCGACCGAGGCAGCAGCCGCGCTCGTCGCCGACGAGTTCGCCGCCCAAAGCGAGACCATCGATCCGGTGAAGATGCCGGTGATGCGCCTCGTCAACACGGCCATCGATGGCGTCGCCAGCGACCCGCAGGCGGTGCTGGAGGATATCCTGCGCTTTGCCTCATCCGATCTCACCTGCTATCGCGCCGACGCGCCGCAAGGGCTGGTGGAGCGGCAGAACCAGCATTGGGA
>NZ_RZPL01001340.1:0-411 GCF_004022805.1 Mesorhizobium sp. M7A.F.Ca.CA.002.04.1.1
CTGCTGGTCGTCCGCTCCGGTCGCCCGGCCGGTCCCGGTGGCCCGGGCGGGCTCGACCAGGTGGTGCGTCCGCTGGCCGAAAAGGAGCTGGCGGCGCTGGTTGCGCATCTGACTGGCGCCCGCGCCATTTCGCCGGCTTCGCAAAAGCAGGTCCGGGTCATCTTCGGCACCGAGAGCCTGACCTCGGGCGTCACCGGCACCGACAGCGCCTATCTCGATGCGCGCGACTGGAAACTGGTGTCGGGCCGCCCGTTCAGCGATTCCGAAACCCGCTCGGGCACAGGCGTGTGCCTGATCGGCGAGACGGTGCGCCAACAATTCTTCGGCGCTGGCGATCCCGAGGGCGAGATCATCCGCGTCAACCGCACCTCCTGCAAGATCATCGGCCTGCTCGAGCCCAAGGGCTATACC
>NZ_RZPL01001341.1:0-410 GCF_004022805.1 Mesorhizobium sp. M7A.F.Ca.CA.002.04.1.1
GTCGGTGGGCGGCGGCGGTGGTGCGGGTGGCGCTGGCTCGACGGAGACCGGTAAGGCCGAGACGGCCGTTACCATGTATATTGGCGGCCAAGGCGGCAGTGGCAGCATCGGCGGTGAGGTCGAGGTCAACAACTTCGGCAAGATTGAAACACTGGGCTATATCTCGCACGGCATTTTTGCGCAGTCGATCGGCGGTGGCGGTGGTGCCTCGGGTGCCGCGACCGGCGCATCGGAAGCAGACATGACAATCGGTGGCGGTGCCAGCATACCCAACGGGATTCCGATCCCGGTGGTCGGCGACCCCAACGACCCCGACAACGAGGCCGATGGTGGCAAGGTCACCGTCACCAACGATGGCGAGATCATCACACACAAGGATGGGTCATACGGCATCTTCGCCCAGTCCATCG
>NZ_RZPL01001342.1:0-407 GCF_004022805.1 Mesorhizobium sp. M7A.F.Ca.CA.002.04.1.1
ACGCCATAGCGCTCGCGCAACTCAGCGGCGGTTTTCGCCACCAGCTCGGCATTGCGTCCGTTGACGACGACGTCGCAGCCGGCTTCCGCCAGCGCCACGGCGCAACCGCGCCCAAGTCCCTTGCTCGAAGCGCAGACGATGGCCTTCTTTCCGCGGATACCAAGATCCATGACGATTTCTCCTGTGATTTGGCCGGCAAGCTAGTCCTTCGGCTGGACCAATCGCAACCGTCATACGATTGTTGCATGAATCGGGGCATAGGCTCGCGAAAGCAACGGTGAAATCGCGATGTCCGGCCAAGAGCCCCGCACTTTCCGCAGCATGTTCATTTCCGACGTCCATCTGGGCTCGAAGGCGGCCAAGGCCGAGTTCCTGATCGATTTCCTTCGATATCACGATGCCGATAT
>NZ_RZPL01001343.1:0-405 GCF_004022805.1 Mesorhizobium sp. M7A.F.Ca.CA.002.04.1.1
CACCCCGCGGCTCCCGCCACGGGCCGCTCATCGTCCGGCCGCAACTGCAGGTCATGGAGCGCGCGGTAGCGTCCACCGAGCGCCAGCAACTCCTCATGCGTGCCGCGCTCGACGATCCGGCCGCCCTCGACGAACAGGATCTGGTCGGCATGCATCAGCGAACTCAGCCGGTGCGAGATGATGAGCGTCACGCGATCCCTGGCGAAGCGTTTCATCGCTGCCCGGATACGCTGTTCGGTGCCGGCGTCGATGGCCGCGGTGGAATCATCGAAGACCAGCACGGACGGCCGCAGCATCAGGCTGCGGGCGATGGTCAGGCGCTGCCGCTGGCCACCGGAAAGCGACGCGCCGCGCTCGCCGACGACTGTGGTGTAACCGGCTGGGAGGCCCATGATGTAATTGTGC
>NZ_RZPL01001344.1:0-404 GCF_004022805.1 Mesorhizobium sp. M7A.F.Ca.CA.002.04.1.1
CCGGAGAATATTGATGCGGTTTTCGATGTTTCGGGAGCCGATCACAGGCAGGACTCCGCGGACCCTGCAATCCGCTTCGTCCGTTTCCGTCCCCCAAAGCTCGAACGCACGGCCGAAGGCGTCACGCTGTCGCTGCCGCATATCAGGCTCGACCGTGCCTTGCAGTTCCTGATCGGAGATCATCTGGCATGACCGCGCCCCGCAAGCCGGCGGCATTCCGCATCGAACCGGAAGCCCCACCGAGACAAGCGGCCCCTGAGCCGCGCAACATCCAGGCCGACACCCAGCGCAAACCCCGCGCGATGAAAACCCATGTCGCGATGGTCATTCCGGCGAAAGTCGATGTCTTCGACGAGCCCGACATCATTGCCGCGGAGCCGCCACCAGCCGTCGCCCCCAGGAAA
>NZ_RZPL01001345.1:0-400 GCF_004022805.1 Mesorhizobium sp. M7A.F.Ca.CA.002.04.1.1
ATGCGACACTCAAGCGTCTCGTCACCTCCACGACCGACACGCATGTCTTTCGCCTCGGCCAGTTCTTCGCGCATGAGAAGAAGGCTGAATTCACATTCTCCTATGGCGCGCTGATCAATGGCCTGCGCGACGCCTTGCCTGCGCAAGTGCCGCTGACGGTCGGCAAGGTAACCGAAGTCTCGACTGGACCGGACCGGCAGCGGCTTGTGCTGGCCGACGGCACCGTCATCGATGCCCGCCTGCTGGTGGTGGCAACCGGTCACGGCGAGGCGGTGCGGCGCGCCGTCGGCGTCGAGCGTATCGAGCAATCGAAGGCGCATTCATTGTCGATGGGATTCGACCTCGCCATCTCGCCCAGCGATTTCGGTCATCAGTCCGTCACCTGCTACAGCAGGCGGGC
>NZ_RZPL01001346.1:0-397 GCF_004022805.1 Mesorhizobium sp. M7A.F.Ca.CA.002.04.1.1
CCGATAGTCGGAGCCGGGCGATGTTGCCGCCCGGTCCCGGTGGTCCTTTGCTTATGCCTGTCGTTGTCCCAAAACCGCCAGATGCTCCTGGACGACAGGCATTTACCGATCCTCGAACCCGGTCAGCACGCCGACCGCGTTGATGCCGATCTCCTCGACGGCATAGCCGCCTTCCATGACGAACAGCGTCGGCAGGCCGAGCCTGGCGATGCGGCGGCCGATCTTGGGATAATCAGACGTCTTCAGCTTGAACTGGCTGATCGGGTCCTTCTCGAACGTATCGACACCCAGCGAGACGATGACGACATCCGGTGCATAAGCGGCGAGCCTGCCGCAGGCATCCTCGAGCGAGGCGTTCCATGCATCCCAGTCGGTGCCGAAGGGCATCGGATAATTG
>NZ_RZPL01001347.1:0-393 GCF_004022805.1 Mesorhizobium sp. M7A.F.Ca.CA.002.04.1.1
CGTTGCCATGCGCGCGGCCCTGGCGGGGCAAGCATGACGGCCCGCGCCATCATCATCGGCGCGCCGCGCTCCGGCTCCGGCAAGACCAGCGTCACCATCGGCATCCTGCGGGCGCTGACCCGGCGCGGGCTGAAGGTGCGCGGCGCCAAATCCGGCCCCGACTATATCGACCCCGGCTTCCACACCGCCGCCACGGGCCTCTCCGGTGTCAATCTGGACAGCTGGGCGATGCCGCCATCGCTGCTCAACGCCCTTGCCGCGCAAGCCGCCGATGACACCGATTTCGTCATCCTGGAAAGCGCCATGGGCCTGTTCGACGGGATACCCGCGGCTCCCGGCCGAACCGGCTCGGCGGCCGACCTGGCGCGGCTCTATGGCCTGCCGGTGCTGCTT
>NZ_RZPL01001348.1:0-392 GCF_004022805.1 Mesorhizobium sp. M7A.F.Ca.CA.002.04.1.1
CCTTGAGCGATGCCTTGCGGGAGTTTTACCGGTACTCCGAAAATCTGTCCAAGGACCTGAGTCTGGATGAGTTCAAGAAAATGGTCGGCGGCGAATCGAAAAACGGCAAATTTCCGCCCCAGGTCATTGCGGCGGCGCAATATTTCCTCGATCACCCCGATGCTTGGAACCAGTTGTGCGGTGGCTCGAAAGGGAAGATGCACAAAGAGGATTTCCTGCAAGTCGCCTCATCGTCGATGAGCCTCACGCAAACTGAGCTGAATACGGTCGAGATGATCAAGGACCATCAGGACACGTTCTTTGGAAGCGGTGTTCTGACTCGCGACAAACTGGCGAAAATGAAAGACGACAAGAGCCTTGATCCGAAAGTGCGGGAAGCAGCCTCTCAGCTC
>NZ_RZPL01001349.1:0-391 GCF_004022805.1 Mesorhizobium sp. M7A.F.Ca.CA.002.04.1.1
GGCGTTCTCGATCAAATTGGTGATGACCTGGCCGATGCGCAGATCATGGCCGACGACGACATAGCCTTTGACGCCCTGCGGCAGTTTGGCGGCCTTGAACTCGATCTCGACCGCCTTCTTGTTGCGCGTCGCTTCGCGCGAAACGGCGACCAGATCGGTGATGAATTTCTTCAAATCGACCGTTCCCGCATCTTCACGCGCGAGTTCCGCGTCCAGGCGCGATGCGTCGGAAATATCGGTGATGAGCCGGTCCAGCCGCCTGACATCGTGCTGGATGATATCCATCAGCCGGCCGCGCGAATCGTCGTTCTTGGCCAGCGGCAAGGTCTCCACCGCGCTGCGCAGCGACGTCAGCGGGTTTTTCAGCTCGTGCGAGACATCGGCCGCGAAG
>NZ_RZPL01000134.1:0-10105 GCF_004022805.1 Mesorhizobium sp. M7A.F.Ca.CA.002.04.1.1
CCTATGCGCTGATCGATGCCATCGTCGACAGCTATTTTCCGCCGATCGAGGCCGCCGGTGACATGGTCGACAGCATCGAGGACCAGATGCTGCATTCGCCGCACAAACACCAGATGCGGCAGCTGCATGAATTGCGGCGTGACGCCAACGTGCTGAAAGGCGTGCTGTGGCCGATGCGCGATGCGCTGGCGACGCTGATCCGCAACGATGTGCCCTATGTGAAGGCCGAGACCAAGATCTTCCTCAACGACACGCTCGACCATGCGCTCAGGCTGATCGAGCTGGTCGAGACCCAGCGCGATATGCTGACCGGCCTGATCGAGATGCACCTGTCGCTGAGCCAGGCGCGCACCAACGACGTTATCAGCTATCTCACCATCGTCTCGGTCATCTTCATGCCGCTCACCTTCCTGGTCGGCATCTGGGGCATGAATTTCGATCCGGAGTCTTCGCCCTGGAACATGCCGGAACTGAAGGCCTACTACGGCTATCCCTTGTCGCTGCTGTTCATGGCGCTTGTCGCGTTCGGGCTGATCGCCTTCTTCAAATGGAAGAAATGGCTTTGACAGGGATAAACCTGCCATTTTGGCCTGAAAAGCCGGCTTGTGAATTGGGCTGGTGTTTTCCGGGGAATTGCACTATATGCGCCGCAGCTTAGCGCTATGACGCTTTGCTTGCACCGGCCCCTGCTGGACGACATCCCGGCTGAGGGCGACCCGTTTCCTCAAACAGATAAGGAAAAACACGATGTCGATTACTGCCGAGCGCAAACAGGAATTGATGGGTGAATTCGCAACCGCCAAGGGCGATACCGGGTCTCCGGAAGTCCAGGTGGCCATCCTTTCCGAGCGCATCAAGAACCTGACCGACCATTTCAAGGACCACAAGAAGGATAACCATTCCCGCCGTGGTCTGCTTGCTCTCGTCTCCCAGCGCCGCAGCCTGCTTGATTATCTCAAGCGCAAGGACGACGCGCGCTACCAGACGCTGATCGAGAAGCTCGGTCTGCGTCGTTGACGAATTGACCGGCGGGCTTTCGAAGGAGAGCCCGCCGGTCGCGCATTCTGCCAGTCGTATCGACTGGCCAGACCCGGTTTCGATCGTGCAGAGGGCACTCGAAACCGCCCATGGACGGTCATGGGGCAGGATTGCAGGACGCTCGCGCGCGCACCGCGCCGAAATCACCCGAGCCTCCCGTTGTCTTGCCCGTGGCTGCCCGAGAAAGGAAGCCAGGGAAAGGGCATCTCCGCGCACCGTGAAACGGCGCGGCCCTTTCCTCATATTAAGGACAAGAGATGTTCAATCACCACAAAGTGGAAATCGAATGGGGCGGTCGTCCGCTCATCCTCGAAACCGGCAAGATCGCGCGCCAGGCTGATGGCGCGGTGCTCGCCACCTACGGCGAGACCAAGGTCCTCGCCACCGTCGTTTCGATGAAGGAGCCGAAGCCCGGCCTCGATTTCTTCCCGCTGACCGTCAACTACCAGGAAAAGACCTACGCCGCCGGCAAGATCCCGGGTGGCTATTTCAAGCGTGAAGGCCGTCCGAGCGAGAAGGAAACGCTGGTTTCCCGCCTCATCGACCGCCCGATCCGCCCGCTCTTCGCCTCCGGCTACAAGAACGACACCCAGATCGTCGTCACCGTCGTCCAGCATGATCTCGAGAACGATCCCGACATCCTGTCGATCGTTGCCACTTCGGCCGCCCTGACGCTCTCCGGCGTCCCCTTCATGGGCCCGGTCGGCGGCGCCCGCGTCGGCTACATCAACGGCGAATACGTTCTGAACCCGCATGTCGACGAGATGCAGGAATCCAAGCTCGACCTCGTTGTCGCCGGCACCGCCGACGCTGTGCTGATGGTTGAGTCCGAAGCCAAGGAATTGGGCGAAGAGCTGATGCTCGGCGCCGTCATGTTCGGCCACAAGGGCTTCCAGCCGGTCATCGACGCCATCATCAAGCTGGCCGAAGTCGCCGCCAAGGAGCCGCGCGACTTCACCGCGCCGGACTATTCCGCGCTTGAAGCCGAGATGCTGAAGATCGTCGGCGACGAACTCAGCAACGCCTACAAGAACGTCGACAAGCAGAAGCGTTACGCCGCCGTCGACGCCGTCAAGGCGAAGGTCAAGGCAGCGTTTGCCCCGGCCGAAGGCGAAGATGCCAAGTACACTTCCGAGCAGATCGGTTCGGTATTCAAGGAACTCCAGGCCAAGGTCGTGCGCTGGAACATCCTCGACACCGGTTCGCGCATCGATGGCCGTGACCTCAAGACGGTCCGCAAGATCGTCTCCGAAGTCGGCGTCCTGCCGCGCACCCACGGTTCGGCGCTGTTCACCCGCGGCGAGACCCAGGCGCTGGTCGTTGCCACGCTCGGCACCGGCGAGGATGAGCAGTATGTCGATTCGCTGACCGGCATGTACAAGGAGAAGTTCCTCCTTCACTACAACTTCCCTCCCTATTCCGTCGGCGAGACCGGCCGCATGGGTTCGCCGGGTCGCCGCGAAATCGGCCATGGCAAGCTCGCCTGGCGCGCCATTCGCCCGATGCTGCCGAGCGCCGACCAGTTCCCCTACACGCTGCGTGTCGTCTCGGAGATCACCGAGTCCAACGGTTCGTCGTCGATGGCCACCGTCTGCGGCACCTCGCTGGCGCTGATGGATGCCGGCGTGCCGCTGGCCAAGCCCGTCGCCGGTATCGCCATGGGCCTGATCAAGGAAGGCGAGCGTTTCGCCGTTCTATCCGACATCCTCGGTGACGAGGATCACCTCGGCGACATGGACTTCAAGGTCGCCGGCACCGCCAACGGCATCACCTCGCTGCAGATGGATATCAAGATCGAAGGCATCACCGAGGAGATCATGAAGATCGCGCTGGACCAGGCCAAGGATGGCCGCCAGCACATCCTCGGCGAGATGGCGCATGCTCTGACCGGCGCGCGTTCGGAACTGGGTGAGTTCGCACCGCGCATCGAAGTGATGCACATCCCGACCGACAAGATCCGTGACGTGATCGGCTCGGGCGGCAAGGTGATCCGCGAGATCGTCGAAAAGACCGGCGCCAAGATCAACATCGAGGACGACGGCACGGTCAAGATCGCTTCGTCCAATGCCAAGGAGATCGAGGCGGCGAAGAAGTGGATCCACACCATCGTCGCCGAGCCGGAAGTCGGCGAGATCTACGAAGGTACGGTCGTCAAGACCGCGGACTTCGGCGCTTTCGTCAACTTCTTCGGCCCGCGTGACGGCCTCGTCCACATCTCGCAGCTTGCCAACGACCGGGTCGCCAAGACCTCGGACGTGGTCAAGGAAGGCGACAAGGTCTGGGTCAAGCTGATGGGCTTCGACGAGCGCGGCAAGGTCCGCCTGTCGATGAAGGTCGTCGACCAGGCCACCGGCAAGGAACTCGCCCGCGACAAGAAGACCGAAGGCGAAGAAAACGCCGCCTGATTGGTCTGAGATCATGAATCGAAACGGGCGCGGCTTATGTCGCGCCCGTTTTCATTTTCAGCCTGGGTTTCAAAGCGCTTAGACAAGTCGAGATCGAACAATGTCCGCCGAGCCGTTGAAGACGCTTTTCCATCCCTTCGAGGCGGAGGCTGTTGCTTTGCCGGGAAAGGGCACGCGCGCCCTGTTTTTCGGCGCTGAGCCGGGTTTTCGCCTGCCTGAAGGCTTTGAGGCGACGCTTCACCTCGTACAGGGCTTCCGGCCGCATTTTAGCGTGCTGCAGGCGTCTGGCTTCGTCGTCACCGCGCAAGTGGAAGGCGATGGCTTCGATATGGCACTTGTGCTTGCCGGCCGGCATCGCGGCTTGAACGAAGTGCGCATCGCGCAGGCGCTTGAGTGCGTGGCGCCGGGCGGCCTGGTCGTCATTGCCGGCGGCAAGGACGATGGCATTGCCAGCCTGCGCAAGCGCGTTGACGAGCTTGTGCCGCTTGAAGGCCATTTGCCCAAATATCACGGCATTGCCTTCTGGCTGCGACGTCCCGCCGATCTGGCCGCCGCGGAAGAATTGCGCGCTGCCAACCCCGCTCTGCTGGTTGAAGGCCGGTGCCACACCGCGCCCGGCATGTTCTCGTTCGACCGGATCGATACCGGATCGAAATTGCTGGTCGAGAACCTGCCCAATGACCTGCGTGGCAGCATTGCCGATCTCTGCGCCGGCTGGGGCTATGTGGCGGCCGAGATCGCCGCCCGCTCCCCCGGCGTTCAGGCGCTCGACCTCTATGAGGCCGATTTCGCCGCGCTTGAAGCCGCGAAGCTCAATCTGGCAGCGGTCAGCCAGCCGACCGCCAGGAATTTCTTCTGGATCGATCTGCTGAAGGAACCAGTCGAGAAGCGCTACGACGCGATTGCCATGAACCCGCCCTTTCACCGCAGCCGGGCGGCCGAGCCGGAGATCGGCGCCGGCATGATCCGAGCGGCGGCCAAGGCCTTGAAGCCGGGTGGGCGGCTGTTCATGGTCGCCAACCGTCAGCTTCCCTACGAACCGATCTTGGCGGCTGTCTTTTCGAGCCATGCCGAACTCGCTCGTGACGGCATGTTCAAGGTGCTTTCCGCTCGTCGTTGAAGCATGATCCCGAAAGTGGATACCGGTTTCGGAAAAGATCATGCTCAAAAACAGATATCGCGTCGCACTCAATGCAGATTGGCAACGCGCCGGACCTCATCGGTGATATGCACGTCGCCGACCCTGATCTTGAGGGGGGCGGGCCTGCCATACAGGTAGCCTTGCACCACCTCGCAGCCGGCTGCCCTGAGCAGTGTCGCCTGGCTTTCGGTCTCGACGCCTTCGGCAATGATGCTGACGCCGAGCGCGCGCGAAAGCCCGACGATGGTCGAGACGACCGCGCCGGAGCTGGAATCTGTGTCGAGGCGGCTGACGAAGGACCGGTCGATCTTCAGCTTGCCGAATGAGAAATCGATCAGGTAGCTCAAATTGGAATAGCCGGTGCCGAAATCATCGACGGCGACCGAAATGCCGATATCCGCAAGCTCCTTCAGGATGGCGGCGGCGCGGTCGCGATCCTGCATCATCGCCGTCTCGGTCACTTCCAGTTCCAGCCGTGACGGCTTGATGCCGGTGCTCGTCATGGTGTCGCGCACGATGCCGACGAAGTCCTTGGTCATGAACTGGACGGGCGAGATGTTGACGGCGACGAAGCAGTCGTCGGGCAGATGCCGGGCGTCGCTGCAGGCTTTGCGCAGCACCCATTCGCCGATCGGGCCGATCATGCCGGTTTCCTCGGCGATCGGAATGAACTCCATCGGCGGGATCATGCCGCGTTCCGGATGCCGCCAGCGGATCAGCGCTTCGTAGCCGACGATGCGGCCGGTCGGGAGATCGAGCTGCGGCTGGTAATGAAGGTCGAAGTCACCGCGCTCGAAGGCTGTATGCAGTTCGGATTCGATCCACTGGCGATGGTCGGCGACCCTGCCCATTTCGGCATGGAAGACGGACCAGTTGCCGACGCCGCTGGCGCGCGCGTTCTGCAGCGCCAGATTGGAGCGGCGCAGGATGAGGACGGGATCGACACCGTCCTTTGGCATCGCCACGATGCCGACCGACAGGCTGACCGATTGCAGGTGCGTACCGAGATCATAGGGCTCCATCATCTCGTCGATGAGCCTCTCTATGGTGCTTTCCAAGGACCCTGCGACTTGGTTGTCGGGGAGCAGGATCGCGAATTCACCGGCGCCGATGCGTCCGATCAGCGCGCGCGGCGGCACGCACGTCTTCAAGCGCTTGGTGAAGGCGCGGATCAGCTCGTCGCCCTGGCTGTAGCCGATGGCGTCATTGATCTGCTTGAACCGGTCGATGTCGATATCGATGAGGAACATCGGCTCGCCGGTCCGGCTGGTCGCGCATGCCGCCTCGGCAATCTTGCCGACCATCGCCGGACGTGCCACCAGGCCGGTCAGCTTGTCGAAATGGGTTTCCGTGAAGACGAAATCCGCCGATTCATCGACGCCGGCGAAGAAGGACATCGCGGCGACCGACGCCGCCAGTGCGCAAAGAGCGGCCATCACCGAGACCATCATGTCGGCGGAGATGCCGGCAAAGCCATCGCCGAGACCGAGCTTCAGGCCCCAGAGCCCGAGGACGAAACTGCCGAGACCCGAACTCGCTATGGTGAGCAGTCGGAACACCGGTGTTCGCTTCGGGTTGCTGACGGCGAGCATTGAAAGTTCCCCTGAGTACGGAGCTTTCTACCGGATATCTCCTTAAAATGAGTTTCCGCGAATGAATCCAATTTTATTGGACCGGAAGTATTTCTTGAGCGGATCAATGCGACTGGCGCTGAAACGGGGTTTAGCCGCGCGCTTTAAGCTTCGTGTTTTCAGATGTCCGCCATTTCAAAACCGTCGCGCACCTTTGGCCGACAGGCGTTAGTCTCGCCCGCCGTCGGTCTGCTTCAATTCGTCGAGCGTCGGCATGGAAACGATGTGATAGCCGGAATCGACATAGTGGATTTCGCCGGTAACCCCGGAAGACAGATCCGACAACAGATAAAGCGCCGAACCACCGACCTCGTCGATGGTCACCGTGCGGCGCAGTGGCGAGTTTCGCTGCTGGTAGGAGAACATGTGGCGGGCGTCCGAAATGCCGGCGCCGGCGAGCGTGCGCACGGGCCCAGCCGATATGCCGTTTACCCTGATGCCGCGCGGACCGTAATCGTTGGCGAGGTAGCGCACGCTGGCCTCCAGTCCGGCCTTGGCGACGCCCATGACATTGTAGTTCGGCATGACGCGGACGGAGCCCGCATAGGTCAGCGTGATCATCGATCCGCCGTCCTTCATCAAGGTGGCCGCATGGCGGGCGACCTCGGTGAAGGAGTAGCAGGAGATCACCATGGTGCGGACGAAATTGTCCCGGCTGGTGTCGGCGTAGAGGCCTTTCAACTCGTTCTTGTCGGAAAAGCCGATGGCGTGGACGATGAAATCCAGCCCGCCCCATTCGTTGCCCAGGGTCTCGAACGTGGCGGCGACCGAAGCGCTGTCCTCGACGTCGCACGGCACGACCAGCGAGGCGCCGAGCTTGTCGGCCAGCGGCTTGACCCGGCGTCCGAAGGCATCGCCCTGATAGGTGAAGGCGAGTTCCGCCCCGTGTTCGGATAATTTCCGGGCGATGCCCCAGGCGATCGAATGATCGTTGGCGACACCCATGACAAGCCCGCGCTTGCCCTTCATCAATCCGTCCATGGCCGGCAAATCCTTATGCGGAATAGCGCTGGAAAACGAGCGTGGCGTTGGTGCCACCGAAGCCGAACGAATTGGACAAAACAGTGTCGATCCTGGCGTCGTCGATGCGCTTTCGCACGATCGGCATGCCCTCGAATTCGGGGTCGAGGGTCTCGATATGGGCGCTTTCGCCGATGAAACCGCCCTGCATCATCAGGATCGAGTAGATGGATTCCTGCACGCCGGCCGCGCCCAGCGAATGGCCGGTCAGCGACTTCGTCGAGGTGATGTACGGCATCTCTGGGCCGAACACCTCGCGGATGGCGCCCATTTCCTTGGAATCTCCCACCGGCGTCGAGGTGCCATGGGTGTTGATGTAGTCGACCGGCGTGGAAACCGTGGCCAGCGCCTGGCGCATGCAGCGGACCGCGCCTTCGCCTGAAGGAGCAACCATGTCGTAGCCATCCGACGTCGCGCCATAGCCGACGATCTCGGCATAGATCTTGGCGCCGCGCGCCTTGGCATGCTCAAGCTCTTCCAGCACCAGCACACCGGCGCCCCCGGCAATGACGAAGCCGTCGCGATTGACGTCATACGCACGGGAGGCGGTCGATGCCTTGTCGTTGAATTTCGACGACATGGCGCCCATGGCGTCGAACAGGTCCGACATCGTCCAGTCGAGATCCTCGTGGCCGCCGGCGAAGACGATGTCCTGCTTGCCCCATTGGATCAATTCATAGCCATTGCCGATGCAATGCGCCGAGGTCGAACAGGCCGACGAGATCGAGTAGTTGACGCCGTGGATCTTGAACCATGTGGCAAGCGTCGCCGATGCGGTCGACGACATTGCCTTCGGCACCGCGAATGGACCGATGCGCTTGGGACTGCCGTTCTTCAGCGTCGTTTCGGCAGCTTCGACGATGGTGCGGGTGGATGGTCCGCCCGATCCCATGACGATGCCGGTGCGCTCATTGGTGATGTCGCTCTCGCCGAGGCCCGCATCCGCGATCGCCTGGTCCATGGCGACGTGGTTCCATGCAGCACCCTGGCTCAGGAAGCGCATCGCACGGCGATCGATCATCGCCGATGGATCGAGCGTCGGCGCTCCCCAGACCTGGCAGCGGAAGCCGTGTTCGGCGAAGGAATCCGAGAAGCTGATGCCTGATCTGGCGTCATGCAGCGAGGCTTGCACCTCGTTGGCATTGTTGCCGATCGACGACACGATGCCGAGGCCTGTGACTACGACACGTCTCATTCGCAACTCCTTCCAGGGATGCTGGCCAAAGGGGGCCGGCCAGGGGTGCCGGTCAGCCGACCGCCGACTGCTTGGACAGACCGACTTTCAAATCCGTTGCCGCGTATATGGGTTCGCCATCCGCCTTCAGCCAGCCATCGGCGATGCCGAGCACCAGCCGGCCCCGCATCACGCGCTTGAAGTCGATGCCATATTCGACCTTCTTCACCGAAGGCGTGACCATGCCCTTGAATTTCACTTCGCCGGTCGACAGCGCCATTCCCTTCCCGGGTTCGCCAAGCCAGCCAAGATAGAAGCCCGTCAGTTGCCACATGGCGTCGAGGCCGAGGCACCCCGGCATGATCGGATTGCCGATGAAATGGCAGGCAAAGAACCACAGGTCCGGCTTGATGTCGAACTCCGCGCGGATGAAACCCTTCTCGAAGGCGCCGCCGGTCTCGCTGATCTCGGTGATGCGGTCGAACATCAGCATTGGCGGATAGGGAAGCTGGGCGTTGCCCGGTCCGAACAGTTCGCCGCGGGCGCAGGCCAGCAATTCGTCGTACTCGTAGCTGGATTTACCCGCCATCAATCTCATCCCATATCGTTCCGGGCCATCGGGTGCCCTTGTCGTTGGTTTCCTAACACAATCTGTTTCAGGCCGGAAACCGGCGTTTGCGCTTAGCCTGCTCGTCTGCCTGGGTCAATGCGCGCTATTGATCGCATTCGGACGACAGAATATATGTCCTGAGAGGTCCGGTTTCGGCAGACGTTCATTTTTTTGCCATTCTGGGCGTGTCTTGGGGCGGAACTGTGGGGTTCGACGAGAAGATGGACCTGGACGGCCGGAAGGAAAATGTCGCTGTGGACAAGCGGGTCCGTGAAGCCGGGCTGAGGCCGACGCGTCAGCGCATTGCGCTGGCCGATCTGCTTTTCGCCAAGGGCGACCGGCATCTGTCGGCCGAGGAACTGCACGAGGAGGCGGTTGCCGCCGGCGTGCCGGTGTCGCTGGCCACCGTCTACAATGCCCTTCACCAGTTTACCCAGGCGGGACTTTTGCGCATCCTCGCCGTCGAAGGCGCGAAAACCTATTTCGACACCAACACCTCCGACCACCACCATTTCTACATCGAAGGCGAAAACCGTATATTCGACATCGACAGCGGTCCGGTGACGGTTGCGAACCTGCCGGAGCCTCCGGAAGGGATGGAGATCGCCAATGTCGACATCGTCGTGAGGCTGCGCCCCAAACGCCGCGAATGACTGGCGAGGCCGGAATCATCTGCCAAGCCAGAATTATCGGCCAGGGATGAAACCCCTCGATCTCGTAATCCGGCTCGAATGGGCGATCGTGGCACTGGCTGCCGTCATTTTCTACGGTTCGACCGGCATCTCCTGGTGGCTCTTCGGATTGCTTATCCTGGCGCCTGACCTATCGATGTCGGGCTATCTGGCCGGTCCGCGCGTCGGTGCCCTTGCCTACAACGCCTTGCACATCCTGATCGTGCCCGTGCTGCTGCTGCTCGGCGGGCACATGTGGGGCAATGCGGCCGCGATGGCGGTTGCGCTGATATGGATCGCCCACATCGCCATCGACCGTGCGCTGGGCTACGGTCTGAAGCTGCCGACCGGCTTCCAGGACACCCATCTCGGCCGTATCGGGCATAAAGCCAGGACCGCGAAAGAGAATCAGTCC
>NZ_RZPL01001350.1:0-389 GCF_004022805.1 Mesorhizobium sp. M7A.F.Ca.CA.002.04.1.1
TTTGGGCGCCGCGATGAACAAGCTTTCGCTCAAGACCTTCACCTTGCTGCAGACGGTAACCTCCGTCGGCCTGTCGGCTCTGGCCCGGATGGTGACCGGGGTGCGGCCGATCTGGAACGGCAGCCTGCCCTCCGAGCGGCAGCGCATCTATTTCGCCAATCACACCAGCCATGGCGACTTCATCCTTTTGTCGGCCTGTCTCAGCGAAAGGGAGCGCGCGATCACCCATGCTGTTGCCGCAGGCGAATATTGGGGGAAGTCGCGGCTGCGCCGCTTTATCGCGCAGGACATCTTGTCGTCCGTGCTCATCAACCGGCAATGGACGAGACCTGAGGAAAACCCCATCGAGATCATGCTGTCGGTTCTCGACCAAGGGCACTCGCTTATCC
>NZ_RZPL01001351.1:0-384 GCF_004022805.1 Mesorhizobium sp. M7A.F.Ca.CA.002.04.1.1
CGCCAGTAGGCGGCGACATGCGGATAGAGGAAGGTGAAGGCGGCATCCTCGGCCAGCGCGATGCGTTGGCCGGGCGGCGCCAGCGCGTCGTCGAAACCGCCGGGCGCGGGGGTGAGGGGCGTCGCCAGGGCCATGATCGCATCGAGATCGAGCGACTTTTCCGCCATGTCGGCCAGCCGGTCGAGATGCGCCATCAGGTCGTCATATTCGCCAGCCTGGACAAGGCCGAGATGCCGCTCGGGCAGGTTCAGAGTGGGATCGCGCAGGATGGCGCCGACGACCGGCAGGCCGATCGCCTCGATGGCCTCGCTGCACAGCTTGCGGTGCCGCTCGCTGCCCAGCCGATTGAGCGCGACACCGGCCATGCGCACGTCAGGATCATAG
>NZ_RZPL01001352.1:0-383 GCF_004022805.1 Mesorhizobium sp. M7A.F.Ca.CA.002.04.1.1
GTATCCGCCTCGGCGATCGCCTCGTCCTGCGCCAATTCCTTGATCAGCACATCCGGCTCGGCCGCGTAGCTGCGCCCGAAAATCGCCTTGGTGTTCTCCTCGATGAAGCCGATCTGGTCGCGGCTCTCATTGCCGCGGCCGAAATAGGCGCGGTCGCGATCGTCGACCAGCGCGAAGATGCTGCGGCTGACCGAGACGCGCGGCTCGCGCTTGTGGCCGGCTGCCTTCCAGGCCTCGCGATAGATGCGGATCTGCTCGGCCTGCTGGATGTGGAACGGCTTGCCACTCTCGTCGAATTTGAGCGTCGAGCTCTGCAGGTTCATGCCGAGCTTGGCTGCCCATTCCGACGTGGCGTTGGTAGCCGCACCCCACGTGATCCTGTC
>NZ_RZPL01001353.1:0-381 GCF_004022805.1 Mesorhizobium sp. M7A.F.Ca.CA.002.04.1.1
GTTTCCGTGGAAGCCGGGCGAGGCACCGATGCCGCTGGTGGCGCTGATCGGTTCCGAGGCGCCGGGCCGCATCGAATGGGCGCTGTCGCATAAGGCCGATGCGCAGCTGCTGAAGCCGGTCGGCAATGCCGGCGTCTACAGCGCGCTGCTGATCGCGCGCCAGAGTTTCGAGGCGCGAAAACACCTGGCCAGCGAGATCGCCTCGCTTCGCCAGCGCGTTGCCGAACGCCAGACCATCGTTCGCGCGGTGACGGCACTGGCGAAAGGCGCCGATGACGGCCGCGCCTATGCGCAGCTGCGCTCGCTGGCGATGAGCTGGCAGATCAGCGTCGAGGATGCCGCGCGGCGGATCGTGGCAATGACAAGCGAAGAAGCAACGGG
>NZ_RZPL01001354.1:0-380 GCF_004022805.1 Mesorhizobium sp. M7A.F.Ca.CA.002.04.1.1
GTGTATTTCTGCCGGTAGCCCTGCCCCACCATCTTGAACAGATAGCCATATTCGAAGGCCTTCAGCGCCTCGATGTTGTCGACCTCCTGCATGCAGATGATGTCGGCCCGGGTGGCAGCGATTGCCAGCGCCGTCAGCTGGCGCGTGTCGTCGGATTGGGCGATGGCGCGGGCCTGCTCCAGCATCCTGTATTCCGCCTCGCTCTGGATATCGAACAGCGCCAGCGTTCGATCCTCGTTGAGCTGGTTGCGATAGCCGGAATAATCGAACCTGTTCATCAGGTTCTCGACATTGAAGGTGGCAAGGCGCAGCGACATGCCATGACCTTTGCCCGCAAGTGCTTCGGAAAACAAGCGCGCAGGATCACCATCTGAGATCCT